>NZ_JARAMP010000020.1:0-76698 GCF_028802875.1 Seohaeicola sp. 4SK31
AGGTCCGCATCGCCATCCTGAACGGCTACACCGCACTCGGCATACCCGTCACAGAGACCGTGGGATAAGTCTGTCCAGGGAAAGGGGAACTTCGGCGATCAGCCGATTTGTGCAACAGAGCCTATTGTTGTCATAAACCAGCAAAGGTCGCAGCCCGAACGAGAAGCTTGGTTGGCCGTATTTCACATTCCGACCAAGGGCGAGAGATGAGGCGGTACGCATAACCGCCTGTCCAGCGCCACGTGGGCGATCGGTTAGCAAAGATTTGAGGTATAGACGGGGAGTACCGAAAGCGCCTGCCAAGGCCCAGCGTGGCATTGGGTCAACAAAGCCTGGCTGTGCGACAACGGGTGCCAAATTGGTGAACAGGGCTAAAGGTAGAAGTGCAACGAAAATTGCTATACTGGCAAAGCGTTTGATACTAGACACAAATACTCACCTACCAGAACGCATGCTAAACTAAGCGACTAGGCTAAAAAAGTTGTTTGGGCTGGAAAAGCCTTGGTCGGCTTTTCCAGCTAAGACCGAGGTCAATTTTTCTCTGCTATTATTCCGCCGTAGAAGTTGTAATTATCTTCAGTATCAAGCATTTCAAGACCGGCTTTAATGGCGCCCCCAGCGGAACCGACGAACTGCCCGGTCATATTGCCGGTAAAAGTTACCGAGCCTTCCGGATCCGTTAGGGTGCCTGAAACAGTTGTTGAAAACGTGCTTCCAGTGAAGTTCGCATTTGCAATCGCAAGCGATCCACCAATGGACTCAACCGCGCCGTTATCTTCTGGGAAAGCCAGAAAATTTGTCATGCTTCCACTGATGGACCCTCCGGTCGCGGTGAAATTCGCAGTCATCGATACGTCAGCGATTGCGAAAACGTCTTCTTCTTCGAAATCTTCGGTTTCAGCGAATGCTGCGAAGCCAGTGTATGAAGCTGTTCCGCTTGTCGGCATATCGATCGTCGCACTTGCATCTTCGTATTTGTCGACCAAAGCTTGGGCATTGGCCAAACGCTCGTCAAACGCTTGCTCGGACGTTTCGAAAGATGCGGAGCCTGTGGAACTGCCGCCGCAGGCAGACAAGGTCGCGATTGCCAGAAATGACAGAAAAGTTTTGTGGTACAACTGATTACCCTCCAGTTACTATTTACTACAACTAAAGGTTAAAAATGATTCCGAGACACGGGTCAACCCGGTTGCGCCATGAACGACTAATTTGATGTCGCAATACTGAGCAAGCCTCTGTTTTTGTTTGATATTTTAAAAATATTGCGCGCCTTGTCTCTTTTGAGGCAAGAACGCCTCAGAAAATCGCCTCGATCAGATAGGGGCCGGAGCTGGCCAGACCGGCTTCCAGGGCGGCTTCGAGACCCGCGCAATCGGTGACGGCTTCGGCCTCGACCCCCATGCCGCGTGACATCTGCACCCAGTCCAGATTGGGCCGGTCCAGCGACAGCATGTCGATGGCGCGCGGGCCGGGATTGCCGACGCCCACATTGGTCAGCTCGCCCCGCAGGATGCGGTAGCTGCGGTTGGCGAAGATCACCACCGTGATGTCGAGGTTCTCGCGCGCCATGGTCCAGAGGGCTTGCAGCGTATACATGGCCGACCCGTCCCCGGTCAGAGCCATGATCTTTCGGTCCGGCGCGGCAATCGCCGCCCCGATAGCGACGGGCAAGCCATAACCGATGGACCCGCCGCAATTGTTCAGCCAGACATGCCGCGGCGCCCCCTGCGTGGCTTTGAAGAAGCCGCGCCCCGTTGTCACGGATTCATCCACGATCACCGCATCCTGCGGGATCGCACGGCCAAGGATCAGCGCTATATTGTCGGGATCAAGCGGTCCGTTGGGGCGGTCGGGCACACTTGCTTGGGCCACATGGGCGGGTGCGGTCTCCGCAGCGCCAGCCCCGTCGCAAAGCGCGGTCAGGGCGGCTGCAAGATCGGCCCCGGTGTCGGCCAATGTGATGATCTGCGCGCCCTCGGCGGTCAGGATGGCGGGCTTGCCCGGATAGGCGAAGAATCCGATGGGCGCGCGCGCCCCGACCAGCACGATCCGCTTGTAAGGGGCCAGCACCTTGAGCGCGATATCAATGGGATAGGGCACGCGCGCGACACTGACCCGCCCTGCCCCGCGATCCATCCGCGCATTGGCCCATTCCGACAAAAGCGCGCAGCCCGTAGCGGCGCTGATGCGTCCGGCAAGGTCAAGATTGGCCTCGGTCAAAGCGGCCCCTCCCAGCAGCAGCAGGCTGTCCGGACCAGACAGTGCTGCAATCGCTGCCTCAAGCTGATCCCGGTCGAAATCTGGGCGCGGTGTCGCGGGCAAGGGATCGGCCACAACTCCACCTTCGGTCCATGCCGTGTCGGAGGGCAGGATCAAGGCCGCCACCTGCCCCGGCGCGGTATTGGCGGCCTGCACCGCCTGTGCCGCATCATGGCCAAGGCTGGCGGCATCTTTGGACGTGTGCACCCAATGCGAGACAGGCCGGGCGATCCCCTGAATATCGGAGGTCAGTGGCGCATCCAGCGCGATATGGCTTTCAGCATGTTCGCCGATGATGTTCAGCACGCCTGACCCTGCCTTCTTTGCGTTGTGAAGGTTCGACAGACCATTGGCCAGCCCCGGCCCCAGATGCAGCAGCGTGCAGGCGGTCTTGCCCGCCATCCGGTAGTAGCCATCCGCCGCCCCGGTAGCCACCCCTTCTTGCAAGGTCAGAACAGAGCGCATGCCGGGGATATGGTCGAGCGCGGCAACGAAATGCATCTCGGATGTGCCGGGGTTGGAAAAGCAGGTATCCACCCCAGAGGCCAGCAGCGTATGAACAAGGCTCTCGGCACCGTTCATGGCGGGATTGGTCTTGTCGGTCATGTCTTGCCTTTCCGTTCAGGTCCGCACGTTCGCCCAGAAGGGCGCGCGCAATTCGCGTTTCAGGATCTTGCCGATGGTTGAACGCGGCAGCGACTCCCGCGCCTCAAGCCCCGACAGGCGCTGGCTTTTGCCCAAGCGGTCATTGGCGGCGGCGCGGATATCTTCAAGGGTCCGTGTCGCACCCTTGCGCAGCACGATCAACCCATAGGGAGTCTCGCCCCATGAATCCGAAGGCACGCCGATCACGGCGGCATCGGTCACATCAGGGTCGGCCAGCAGCACCAGCTCCAGATCATTGGCATAGATGTTCATTCCGCCCGAGATGATCATGTCCTTCTTCCGGTCGGACAGGATCAGGAACCCATCGGCATCGAAATGGCCCATATCGCCCGAGCGGAAATAGACTTCGCCCGCCTCATTGCGCCAAATGAAGTCGCTTGTCAGGTCGTCGCGTCCGAAATAGCCCGCCATCATCGTAGGGCCGCGCCCGCAGATCTCGCCCACCTGCCCCTGCGGCACCTCGTGCCCGTCCGCGTCGATCAGGCGGATGTCATTGCCGGCGGCCAGCTTACCCACGGTGTGCAACTTGTCGGGGTGTTCATCCGCGACCAGCACGGTCACCCCGCCGCCTTCGGTCGAGCCGTAATACTCGATCAGCTTGCCGGGAAAGCGCGCCAGAACATCGGCCTTCACATCCGCGCGCAGCGGCGCTGAGGTCGAGAATTTCACACGCATGGAAGACAGATCGAAGCGGTCGAAATCCGGCACTTCCATGATGCGCTTGTATTGCACGGGCACCAGCATCGTATGGGTGATCCGTTCCGCCTGAACGATGCCCAGATAGTCGCGCGCATCGAACTTTGGCATCAAGTGCACGGTCGATCCGCCGAAGAGCGTCGGGATGAACGACACGATGGTGGTATTGGAATAGAGCGGCGTCGAAATCAGCGTGCGGGCGTTGTCGTCATAGCCATTCGGCGTGACGCGGTCCATCTGCGCCGCGCGCATCCAGTGATCATGCAATATCCCCTTGGGCGTGCCCGTTGTGCCCGAGGAATAGATCAGGTTGAACGCATCCATCAGGTCAATCGGCACCATCGGGTCATCGGTGGATGCCTGGAACAGCGCATCATCCATGGGCAGATAGGCCGGATCGGTGAAGTCCATCGCGTACCGGGTGATCGGCATGTCGGGCAGGAACCCGGCCACCAGATCATCATAGGGCCTTGCTACGAAGATCGCACGGGCCGCGCAATCCACCAGCATCTTATGCAACGCCTCGGACGAGGCCATGGAGGACAGCGGCGTCACGCAGCCGCCCGCCCGCAGGATACCCATGAAAAGCACCGCGTAATCGGCCGAGTTGGGCGACAGGATCGCGATGCGGTCCCCTTTCTGCATCCCCTGCCCCAGCAGAAGGTTTGCGACACGATTGACCCTTGCGTCAAACGCCGCCCATGTCAGGCGCGTCGTCCCGCAGACCAAAGCCAGCTTGTCGGGATGTGCGCGGGCATTGTCGCGGATCTGCTCCACAATGCTGCGCACCGGGGGCGTGCCGGATGAGGGCGGGTTGATCGGGATCATCGGGGTCTTCCGGTTCTGCGGTCGGTGTTCTGCCGGGATCGTGTCAGGCTACGCGCGGCTCTGCAAGCCGTGCCCGCCACGCCACCCACAAGGGCAGCGCACAAATCGCCAGCCCCAGCAGGAAGGATGCGCCATAGGACAGGGCCAGCAGTTCCGTTTTGGGCTTGGCGATCAGCACACCGCCGAAGAACAGCATCACGCGCAGCGGCAGCGCCATAGCCCCCCGGATCGGCCCGACAAGGCTGACATAGCCTTGCAGTGAGGCTGAGATCATCAGAACGCCCACCATCGCGCAAGACAGCGCCACCGCCACCTCCCAAGCCGGGGCTTGGCCCACGAGTGCGGGGTTCAGCACGAAGAAGAAGGGCATGATATAGATGACACCGCCCAGCCGCATCGCCTCGAATCCCGTGGCGATCGGGTTCGATCCCGCCATGGTCGAGGCGGCGAAGGCCCCCAGCGCCACGGGCGGCGTGATGAAGCTGACCATCCCCCAGTAAAGGATGAAAAGATGCACGGCGAGCTGGTTCAAGCCGCCCGCCTCAAGCGCCGGGGCCAGAACGACGGCAAGGAAGATATAGCAGGCCGTCACTGTCATCCCCATCCCGAAGATGAAGGCCGTCACCGCGCCCATCAGCACCAGCACCAGCGTGTTGTCGCCTGCGATGAAGACCAGTTCGTTCACCAGTGTGCCCGCCAGCCCCGTGGCCGAGAAGGACCCCACGATCAGGCCGACACCCAGCAGGATTGCGGTCAGTTCCGCCAGCCCCATGCCGACGCCGACGATCATGTTGGACAGGCGTTGCAAATCAAGCCGGTGGCTGGCGCGGAACTGATTGACCACCAGAAGCAGCGCCGTGGCGTAGAACGGGGCCGATGTTTCCCGCCGCAGGCCAATCATCATGAAAAGCAGAAGCGCGAAGACGAAGATATAGGGCCAGCCCTCCTTCATCACATCGCGCAGAACGGGCAACTCAACCTTGGGCAATCCCCGCAGGCCGCGCCGGGCTGAATAGGCGTCGATCTGGGTGAACAAGCCCCAGTAGAACAGCAGGCTGGGAATGGCCGCCGCCAGCGCGATATCGACATAAGGGCGCGACAGGAAAGACGCCATCACAAAGGCCGTGGCCCCCATGATCGGCGGCATCAGCACCCCGCCGGTCGAGGCGCAAGCCTCGGTCGCGGCGGCGGTCTTGGCGGAAAATCCGGTCTTGCGCATGGCCGGGATGGACACCGCGCCCGTGGTGAGTACGTTCGAGATGACCGAGCCCGACATGGACCCCATGAAACCGCTGGCGAAGATCGAGACTTTCGCCGCCCCGCCGCGATAACCGCCCACCAGTCCCAATGCCAGATCGTTGAAAAACTGCCCGCCGCCCGTGCGTTGCAGCACCGCGCCGAACAGGATGAAGCCGATCACCACCCCACCGAAGGCCTTCATCGGGATGCCGAAACTGCTTTCGGATGAATAGATGTGATAGGGCACGGTTTGCAGAAAGCTGCTCTGGAAGCCGGTGAACGGGTCCGGCATATGGCCTGCAAACGTCGGATAGAAGGCGAAAAGGGTCACGATCACGAACAGGACCAACCCGCCTGCTCGCCGCGTCGCCTCGAGCGTCAGAAAGAAGAACGCGACCGCCACATATTGCGCCGTGGTGGGTGCCGCATATTCCCAGCCCTGTGACAGGTTCTGTTGTGCTGTCTGCCCCAGATAGGCGGTGCAGCCAAGCGTCACCGCAAAAAGTGTCCAGTCCAGCAGCGACGGCACCCCGCCCTTGCCACCGCGCATCTGGAAAATCAGGAAACTCAGCGCCAGAAACAGCCCGCCCAGCAGATAGAGATAGCGCCCGTCGATCAGCACGATCCCAAGCGCCTGCAGGTTAAAAAGTTGATTCACCACCAGAACCAAACCCGCCAATGTGCCGCCGATCACCACCCAGCGCGCCAGCCCGCCAATCCGTTCAGCCGGGGTGGACCCGTCGATCTCGACCTGCTCGAAGGTGGTTTTTTCACCATCGGTGACGGAAGGTTTCTCGGCGCTCATGGGATGTCCTTGGTCTGGTGCAGGCGACAGGTCCGGCACGGCTCAGGCACTGGCCTGATGGCGCGGATGGTCTGACGGAAATGGAAACGGCGTCGCAGCAACGACCCGGCCATGCGAGATGCCAGCCGGGTCGCCCTTGTGCGAGGATCTTAGAACACGACTTCGAAGCCGTTATCCGCCAACGCCTTGCGGCGCGCCTCACCCCATGCGGCCTCCCAATCAGCGGGGGCCTCGGCCTTGAGCGCATCCCAGGCGGCCTTGAGCACGGCCTGACGTTCGATCAGCCGGTCGTTATTGGCCTGCGCCTCATCCGTCCAGACGCCCACTTCCTTGAAATACTGGATCGTTCCCTCATGGTAGGGCACCACCCATTCCATTTCCTGCTTGTCCAGCGCCCAGCCACCGATGCCGGGAGCCTTGCCGTCATAGGCGGGGAACAGTTCCACCATCGCCTTGGTCATGTTGTAGACCAGATCGGTGTCGGTTTCGTCCGTGGCGACAAGCACAGGGTAAGGATAGCCGGCGCCCTGATACCCATCGGTGCCGTCGATATTGGCACCCACACGGGCCTTATTGGGCAGGAAGAACGGCGCGATCTCTTGCATCGCGGCCAGACCTTCCTTGTTGTCGGGATCGATCGGTGGCCAGAACAGACCGCGCGGGCCAGCGGCGGCTTCATAGGCATTGCCCGAGTTGGTTGCCGCGAAGGCGGCATCAACCTGCCCTTCGATCAGCCCGGTCCAACTGGCACCGAAGCCGCCGAAATCGACGCGCGTCACATCATCCCACGTCAGGCCACCATAGGCCAGATAGGCCTCGGTATTCACGTTCAGCGCAGGCGCACCCACGATATAGGCCACGCGCTTGCCCTTCAGATCGGCATAGGTCTCGATCCCCAGATCACCGGCGACGCCAACGGCCAGATTGATCGCGCCTCCGTTATTGGCCAAAAGGACACGGACCGGCTGCGGCCCCCAGTTCTCGGCCCCGAAGTCAAAGGCGCCCTCTTGGGCCATGAAGCTGCCGCCGACACCGGTTGCCGAAAACTGCACGCGCCCTTGACGCAGCGGTTCGGTGCGCGAGACATCGTTCTTGCCCGGCAGGACGCGCAGGTTTATGCCCGCAGCGTCCTGAAGCGCGGCCCCGACGGCCACCGCCTGGTTATAGCCAGCAGAGCCCGTATCGTAGGCCGTCCACGACAATTGACTTGGCAATTCAAAGCTCTGAGCCCCGGCCAGACCGGCAGACAGAGAAAAAGCCGCGACGGCGGCGAGAATCGGTTTCATGAAGTCCTCCCTTTTTTTACGGCGAAATCCCTTCCCTCCCTGCGACTTCGGCGCTGGGCATCCCCAGTCTTGGTCCAAAGTTGCGGAATTTCATTTCGCTATGCGGTTACGTTAGGGAGGCTGCACCGACCCTGTCAACCCAAGGAAGCCCCCCACACACAGCAATTCATCCCGCGCGTGCAAGAGTCCGCCGGGATCGTGCCCGACCTGAACTCCGATAGGGTCGGACAGGCCCTTCAAATGGCCTTGAGGAGAAGTGTGGGCTTGGGGGAAACTGGTGCGCTGTCACGGCAGAAGACGAGAACTGGCAACTTGTCTTGAAACGGTAGGTTACTGTGGCAGGAATTTGGTTGAGTACCTGGGGCTGCGAAATCATCGCCGGGAACGGCCCTGCCGCTTCTGTAGTCGGCTAAGTTATTGTTTCAGCTGGAGGGAGATCAACACATCTCCGTCCAGAAGCAGCTTTCGTCCTTCCATAGCCGCCCGCAGCGGGCGCAAACGTTGCGGGTGGGTCTGGTATTCTTCGAAGATGGTCGTCAGACGAGCATCCCAACGCCGCAGCACCTCCTCCTTCGCATCCGAAACGTCGCGCAAGTCGGCTTCGGTCACCCGTGGCACAGCGTCCAGTTGCGTCAGCGCATTCAGAAGCATCGGGGAGTTGCCGGTGATCGCGCGGTCCAGTTGGTCAGTGAAATCTGCCCGCAGGCCGGCACAACCGGGGAAAAGCGACTTGATGGAAAAGCCCGCGCGATAGCCGTAAAACAGCCCGGTTCTGTCGTGCGACGACGTACTGCCCGTTACCGCCGTGGCGAAGATATTCCCGTAAATCGTGCTGCATGGAACCTCCCGCCGACCCGCGGGATGGTTCGTATTGCCAATGAGTTAATAGGCGATCAACCGACCGTCTTTAGCCTCGATCAGGAGTAGTGCTCGCTGCTGGCAGCATCAGAGTGAGAGGAGTGCTGGTCTCCCAGTGACGGGTTGAGGGCTGGGAGAGTGGCTCCCGCCGCCTGTCACGGGAGATAGCCGATGGGCGTTGTGGAAGTTCTGGATCCGGTCGCACAGGCGCGGGCTGGTGGCGGATCGGTGGATGTGAGCCGGGTTGAGCAGAACGGGCGGTGTCGTCCGAATGGTGGGGCCGCGAGGATGACGGCCGTTATCTGGCGCTCGACGATCTCTGGCCCGATGTGAAGGCTCGGTCCGAGCGCCGCGCCATAGAGCATCGCGGAATTACCACTGCAAACGCGCACCACAAACGCACAGGTCACGCGCAGCAGACATATGGAAAAATATGCGAAATAAAGTATGGTGCACCCGACAGGATTCGAACCTGTGGCCTCTGCCTTCGGAGGGCAGCGCTCTATCCAGCTGAGCTACGGGTGCATCTGCGGGTGGAATAGGACAAAGCACGCGTCCCCGCAACCGCTATTTGGCGTGGGCCCTGGCCCGTGTCAGGCGAAAAGCTCATGCGCCAGTTCCAGCGCGTCGATCAGCACATCGACCTCGGCTTCGGTGTTGTACAGCCCGAAAGATGCGCGGCAGGTGGCGTTGACGCCCAGATGCTCCATCAAAGGCCCCGCGCAATGCTGGCCTGCACGCACCGCGACCCCCTTCTTGTCAAGGATGGTCGAAATATCATGGGCATGCGCTGCCCCATCCATCGTGAACGAAAAGATCGCTGCCTTGTCCGCCGTGGTGCCCTGCACCGAAATCCAGTTCAGACCGTCAAGGCGCGTGCGCGCATAGTCGCGCAAGGCGCGTTCATGGGCGGCGATATTTCCCATCCCCAGGCCCATCATGTATTCCAGAGCGACCCCCAGTCCGATGGTCTGCACGATGCCGGGCGTCCCCGCCTCGAACTTCATGGGCGGGTCGTTATAGGTGACTTTCTCGCGCGTGACCTCGCGGATCATGTCACCGCCACCGATGAAAGGGCGCATCTCGGCCATGCGGTCGTGGCGGACATAGATCGCACCCGATCCGGACGGACCATAGAGTTTGTGACCTGTGATGGCGTAGAAATCACAGCCGATATCCTGCACGTTGACGGGCATGTGCACAGCCGCCTGTGACCCATCCACCAGCACGGGCACACCCTGCGCGCGCGCGCCATCGCAGATCGCCTTCACATCCACCACCGTACCCAGCACGTTGGACACATGCGTCACCGCAATCAGCTTGGTGCGCGGGGTGATGGCGTCCAGCACGGCCTGCGGGTCCAGCGCACCAGTCGCATCCACATCGACCCATTTGATGACCACGCCTTGCCTTTCGCGCAGGAAATGCCATGGCACGATATTGGCGTGATGTTCCATGATGGACAGGATGATCTCATCCCCTGCCTGCATCCGGGGCATGGCCCAACCATAAGCGACCATGTTGATCCCCTCGGTCGTGCCCGAGTTGAAAATGATCTCGTCCTCGGAACCGGCCCCCAGAAAGCGGGCGATGATTCCGCGCACGCGTTCGTAATTGTCGGTGGCCAGATTGGACAGATAGTGCAAGCCCCTGTGAACATTCGCATATTCATGGGAATAGGCATGGGTGATCGCGTCGATCACAACCTGCGGCTTCTGCGCCGAGGCCCCATTGTCCAGATAGACCAGCGGCTTGCCGTTCACCTGCCGGGACAGGATCGGGAAATCGGCGCGGATCTTTTCGACATCATACATGGGTTCAACTCGCTTCGGTTGCGGGGACGCCGATCAGCATCATCAGGAAAGACAGGCCGATGGTGACGCCCACGACCGAGAAGACAAGCACCAGAACGCTTTTTCCCAGCGATCCGAGACGATGCGCCACATCCAGAAAATTCACCAGCAGCCAAAGGCTGTACGCGGCCACGACCAAAGTCGCCATCAGGGCCAACGCCGGCATCAGCATGGTCAGCACCAGAAGCACGGCCTGCGCTGCCAGCCGCAGATATTGCAGCCAGACCATCACGACCGTCACATCCGCCAGCCGACCCTGCCCGCCCATCATGCCCCCCACCCAAGTCAGCAGATGCATGGTGATCACCATGCCCCCTGCCATGGCCACGGCATAGAGCACCGGGTTGGAAAACAGACCGGGCAGCGGGAAAGTCGTGGGAAAGAGCATCAAATTCACGCTGAACATCAGCGCATTCAGCACCGCCCCCAGTGCAAGCGCCGTCCAGAGTGTCGGCAGGCCGAGATCCATCGCAATCAGCCGCTCGGCCGTCGCGCGCGGGTCACGCAGCGTGTCCATGGCAAGAGTTGGAAGGTCATTCACTTGCATCGGGTCTCTCTCCCCAGCCGGCCTGTCGCAGACCCGCCATCCAGAACCACAGGAACGTGGCAAACCACAGCACCCCGGTCAAATTCAACTCAAGCCCTTCACCGATGAAACCTGCCACCAACCCCCAGAGCAACATCACGGGACTTGCTGCCAACAAGGCCCAGAACAAGGCCAGTCGTGCACCAAATCCAGTGCTCCGGCCCCCAAACAGCCGGATCAGACCATGGCTGAGCAGAGCCACCGTATAAAGAACAAGCGGAAGAATGAAGACCACGCCGAACAGTGACCCCGCCATCAGCAATTGAAGATCCTCACCCGCCAGATAGGACTGTCGCGCCAGTCGCGGCCACTGGGCCACGAACATGACAAGACAGCCACCGAGCAGCATGACCAGCGCGCGATCCTCGCGCTGGCCAGCCGACAGAAGCCGGGCCACGACGCGGCCGGGTCCCCGGTATGTCGCGGCAATATCGGTCGTGACCGGCATCAGCCGCCCCTGCGGGCGAGCCAGCCGGTCAAGCGGCTGACGATCTCGTCACGCAGACCTTCGTCCTCGATCTCTTCGACCGCTTCGGCCAGGAAGGACAACACAAGAAGATCGGTCGCCTCCTTCTTGGGCACCCCGCGCGAGCGCAGGTAATACAGCGCGTCCATATCGATCGCCCCCGAGGTCGAGCCATGCGAGCAGGCCACGTCATCGGCATAGATCTCAAGTTCGGGCTTGGCGAGGAACTGGCTGTCACCGTCCAGAAGAAGCGACTGGCTGATCTGATAGCCATCGGTCTTCTGCGCGCCCTCCTTGACCAGAATCTTGCCCTGGAACACGCCGACAGCCCCGTTGCGCAGCACTTTCTTGAAAACCTGACGGCTTTCGCAGCGCAGCGCATCATGGGTCACAAAGACGGTATCGTCATGATGGAAGGCCCCGTCTCCCATCGCGGCACCCGCGATATGGGCCACCGCGTCGTCGCCTGTCATCTCGATCACCGCCTCGTTGCGGGTCAACACGCCATTCACCGTGAGCGTGAAGGACTTGAACTGGCTTTCAGCCCCCAGACGCGCGAAAATATGCGTCGCGGCCCGCCGTTCGTGATCCCGCCCCTGCGCGCGGATATGGTGGAAGCGGGCACCGTCTGCCACCTCGACCTCCAATACCTTGTTGAAGCGTGCCGCCGCCGGTCCATTCTCCAGAAGGGTCAACTCGGCCCCCTTCTCAAGTTTCACGACATGATGCAGAATCGCATCCGATGTTTCGGATTTATGGGTATAAATCAGGCTGATCGGCTTGGACGCCGCACCAGTGACGCGGATCAGGACACCATCGGTCGCATAGGCGCTGTTGAAGGCCGCCAACGGACGGTCCACCGGCTTTTGCCCGCGCGCCTCAAGCACACCGTAAAGGTCCTTGGCCCAATGGATATCGGCCTTGGCCGCGGTTTCAAGCCGCTCGATCTCGACCCCTGCGAGGGTGAGGTCATCGCTTGCGGCCGGATCGAAAACGCCATCGACAAAGACGACGCGCAGACGATCGACGCTTTCGAAAACCTGCGGTTCCTTGCTGTCGAACAGGGCTGCGGCCGGGGCCTCGGCCTGCGTCAGCGTTTCGGGTCGGGTATAGCGCCAGTATTCGTCACGCCGCGCGGGCAAGCCCATCGCGCGCAACCGGGCGAGCGCGTCCGTGCGCACCGAAGTCGCCCACTTTCCACCAGCCGGCAGATCGAGTGTCGCGATCCGTGCCTCTGTCGCCTCCTGCTTCAGTTCCGCCCGTGCCATCACACCGCCTCCGCTTCGGCCAGCAGATCGGCATAACCGTTCTGCTCTACTTCAAGCGCCAGTTCGGGACCGCCCGACTTGATGATGCGGCCATCGGCCATGATATGCACCACATCGGGTTTGATATGGTCCAGAAGCCGTTGATAATGCGTGATGACAAGGAATGACCGCCCAGCATCGCGCAGCGCGTTCACACCATCGGACACCAGTTTCATCGCATCCACGTCCAGACCTGAATCGGTCTCGTCCAGAATGCACATCTTGGGTTCCAGCATGGCCATCTGCAGGATCTCGTTGCGCTTCTTCTCACCGCCCGAGAAACCCACGTTAACGGGGCGCTTCAACATATCCGCGTCAATCTGCAGGGTCTTGGCCTTCTCGCGGATCACCTTGAGGAACTCGGCAGCGCTCATCTCCTCTTGCCCGCGGGCCTTGCGTTGCGCGTTCACGGCGGTGCGCAGGAAGGTCATGTTGCCCACACCTGGAATTTCGACCGGATACTGAAAGGCCAGGAACAGACCCGCTGCCGCGCGCTCTTCGGGCTCCATGTCAAGAATATCCTCGCCTTCCAGCGTGGCGCTGCCATCCGTCACCGCATAGCCGTCACGCCCGGACAGGACATAGGACAGGGTGGATTTGCCCGATCCGTTAGGACCCATGATCGCATGCACGGTGCCCGGTTCGATCACAAGGTCCACGCCCTTGAGGATCGCCTTGTCCTCGGCTTCAAGTTTGACGTGCAGATTCTTGATTTCCAGCATCTTTATTCCTTTCCGTATTGTCCTGATCCAGACGGCCCTCAGGGCCGTGTCATCAGATTGAACACCTGCAGCAGCCGGTTGGCCGGCACAGGCATCGGGTTGATCTCAAAGCGGGCCATGCGGCCCATGATCGCGGCCGGCGCGCCCAGAAACGTCTCGATCTGGTGATGGCGCGGGCGATTGGCATAGTCGTCGTAATACAGCGTGACAGGCCGGACGATCCGGAACGCCGTGGCCAGAGCGCAGCCCATCCGGAACCGGCCATCCACCAGAACCACATCGGGATGGGTAAAACCCGGCAGGTCCCAGACTGCAAGCGGATAGCGGGCAAACCCCTTCCAGCCGCTGTCATCAATCGGGTGTCCCCATTCCTTGGTTGGCCCGATATCGGACCAGACGATGTCCACCTGACCCGCAGGCGGATGGGCCGCGAACCAGTCGCGCATCATCTGTGCCCAGGCCTTGTCGCTCTCGACCGATGTCACACGCTTCCCCAGTTCCGCCGCCATCACCGTGGACCCGCCCGACCCATATTCAAGGATCGTGCTTGCCGCGGCGTAGGCCGCGCCAAGTGCCGCGGCCTCGGCCTCGGGCAGGGTCAGTTCCGGACGGATCAGAGCGGCGGTCGAGTTCATAGGCGCTGCACCACCACCGCCGTTCCCGAGGCGCTGACCATCAGCATCGACTGTCCAACCACTTCATAGTCCAGATCGACACCGACCACGGCATTGGCGCCGGCCAACGCGGCCTTCTGCTGCAACTCCCGCAGGGCCGTATCGCGGGCGTCCTGAAGCTTCGACTCGTAAGCCCCTGAACGGCCGCCAATAATATCGGTGATCCCGGCAAAGATGTCGCGCACCACATTGGCGCCCATGATCGCCTCGCCCACCACGATGCCGCGATAGTCGGTGATGCGATGACCTTCGATGCTATTGGTTGTCGTGACGATCATTTCCTATCCTCTGAACACAAGCGCCGCACCCAGCGCGATGAAGCCGAAACCTGCCGCCGTGGTCCAGCTGATCGTTTCCTTCAACCAGAACACCGAGAATCCGACGAAGACGATCAGGGTGATCACCTCCTGTATGGTTTTCAGCTGGGCCGCTGAATACACCTGATGCCCCATCCGGTTGGCGGGCACTGCCAAGGTGTATTCGAACAACGCGATCCCCCAGCTGATCAGGATCACCGCGAAAAGCGGCGCGGTCGGGAATTTCAGATGACCATACCAGGCGAAGGTCATGAAAACATTCGAGACCGCCAGCATCAGAATCGGTGCGACATGGGCCACGGTCATGCGCGCAACTCCTGCGGCAGGTGATCGACATAGGCCCCCGGCAGCGTCTTGCGCGTCAGGCCGCGCGCGACCAGCGTGTCAATCGCCAGCAAGGCCAGGTCATGACTGCCGATGGTCGCCGCCAAAAGTGCCAGGGCGCGCAATTGTGCATCCGACCAAGCTTCGCGATCCTCGAGGCTGCGGATATAGACCGCATCCCCGTCGATCAGCTGGCTGGACAGGGCCTTTGCATTGACACGCGCCTTCTGGCTGTGATGCAGCATGCGGGACTTCTGATGCAGAAACCGGTGCAGCACGAACCCCTGCGCGCGCAAGATGCGGTCCAGATCATGCAGCATCGGCTCGCCATCATAGAGGCGATGGAACCGCATTTCGGCAATCACCATGACCGCCTGCGCCAGCTTGGTCCGACCGCCGTCGATCACATCACATTCCGCGCCTTGCGCATCAACCTTCAGCAAGTCGATCCGTGCGATATCCGCAATGTCATCAAGACGATGCGTCACGATGCTGACCTTTTGATCCTGTCCCAGATGGCGGCGGAAATGCCCAAGATAGCCAATCGCCGCCTCACTCAGCGGATAGAGAGAGGACATCTCGGACGAAGGATAGACATGCAGCGTGGCAGGCCCGCCCGCGCCCAGGGCCAATGGCAGCCAGGTCGCATGTTCCGAGCCTGCCAGTTGTGCAAAAGCATCGGGATTGGGCTCGAACCCCCAAACATGACACAGACCCTTGCTCAACAAAGGCTTGTAGATCGGCCTTCCCAGTGGGTTGGCCCCGACATCGACAATGGCCAGAGGGGCGGCCAGATCAAGCCGCGCCCCCAGCATCGCGATCAGGGATTTTCCCGCCACAGCCATAGCCTTGTCCCACGCGCAGGGCCGCAGCCCCCGGCCTCAGCCGACGCTGCCTTCCAGAGAGATGGCAACCAGTTGCTGCGCTTCCATGGCGAACTCCATCGGCAGCGCCTGCAACACTTCGCGGCAGAAACCGTTGACGACCAGCGCCACCGCCTCTTCCTCGTCCATCCCGCGCGACCGGCAATAGAACAGCTGATCGTCATCCACCTTGGACGTGGTCGCCTCATGCTCGACCCGCGCGGTATTATTGCGCACCTCGATATAAGGCACGGTATGCGCGCCGCATTTGTCGCCGATCAGCAGGCTGTCACACTGGGTGTAGTTCCGCCCGTTCTGTGCCTTGGGGTGCATGGACACAAGGCCACGATACGTATTCTGCGCCCGCCCCGCGCTGATCCCTTTCGAGACGATGCGCGACTTCGTGTTCTTGCCCAGATGCACCATCTTGGTGCCGGTATCGGCCTGCTGCATGTTGTTGGCGATGGCGATGGAATAGAACTCGCCTTGGCTGTCATCGCCGCGCAGAATGCAGGAGGGATATTTCCACGTCACAGCCGATCCGGTTTCCACCTGCGTCCACATCACCTTGGCCCGGTCGCCCCGGCAATCGGCGCGCTTGGTGACAAAGTTGTAGATGCCACCACGGCCTTCCTCATCGCCCGGATACCAGTTCTGGACGGTGGAATACTTCACCTCGGCATCTTCCTCGATGATGATCTCGACCACCGCCGCATGAAGCTGCGCCGTGTCGCGCTTGGGCGCGGTGCAACCTTCCAGGTAGGACACGTAGCTACCCTTGTCGGCAATGATCAGGGTCCGCTCGAACTGGCCGGTATTCTCCGCATTGATGCGGAAATAGGTGCTCAACTCCATCGGGCAGCGCACGCCCGGCGGCACATAGACGAAGGAGCCATCGGAAAACACGGCCGAATTCAGCGTGGCATAGAAATTGTCCGAGGGCGGGACGACCGACCCCAGATATTTCTTCACCAGTTCCGGATGATTGCGGATCGCCTCGGAGATCGAGCAGAAGATGACCCCTGCCTTTTCCAGATCCTTCTGGAAAGTGGTCCCCAGCGACACGGAATCAAACACCGCATCCACGGCAACCTTGCGTCCCTCGGGCTTGTAATCCTCGGCCCCTTCGACGCCCGCAAGGATCATCTGCTCTTGCAGCGGAATCCCCAACTTCTTGTAGGTTTCCAGCAGCTTGGGATCGACATCATCCAGCGACTTGGGCTTGTCGATCATGCTGGTCGGGCGGGCATAGTAATAGATGTCCTGAAAGTCGATCTTGGGATAGCTGACCATGGCCCATGTCGGCTCCTCCATCTGTTCCCAGCGCTGGAAGGCCGACAGACGCCATTCGGTCATCCATTCGGGTTCCTCGTTCTTGGTGCTGATCAGGCGCACGATATCGGGGTTCACGCCCTTGGGGGCGAATTCCATCTCGATCTCGGTATTCCAGCCATGCTTGTAGGTGCTGCCCACCTCGCGCACGGCCTCGACCGTCTCGCGGTCGACGCCTTCGCGGATCTCTTCTTTCAACGTGGTCATGGCCTTACTCCTGTTCGCGTCTCGTCATTCGGTCGGTCACGCCGCACGGGCGCTGAATTTGTGGCGCTTCGCCAGCCAGGTCTCGGCAAAGCGCAGCACCTCGTCTTCGGTCGTCTGTGGCGACAGCGAGACGCGGATCGCGCCCCCGGCCACATCGTCGTCATATCCCATCGCGCGCAACACGCGGCTGGCGCGGACCTTGCCGCTGGAACAGGCCGATCCCGCCGAGACGGCAAACCCTGCCAGATCCATCTGCATCACCTGCGTCTCGCCCTTCCAGCCGGATGTCGCGATGCAAGAGGTGTTCGGCAATCGATCCACATCCCTACCTGGGAAAATAGTATCGGGCGCTCCGGCCTCAATGGCCTTTTCTAGAATATTTCTAAGTTCCGCAACCCGCGCCCAGACTCCATCGGCCAGATCACGCGCGGCCGCCTCGGCCGCGGCCCCGAACCCGGCGATGCCGATGATGTTCTCGGTCCCGGCGCGCCGTCCCTGTTCCTGACCGCCACCGCGCAACTGTGCGGCAAGGTCCGTGCCCCGCCGGATCACCAGCGCACCAATGCCCTTGGGACCACCCAGCTTATGCGCCGAGACCAGCGCCATGGTGACACCCGTCCAGTTGAAGGCCAGCGGCAGCTTGCCGAACCCTTGGGTCATGTCCGACACGGCCAATCCTTCAGGCAAGCTCTGGATCACACCGGTTTCCGAATTGGCCAGTTGCAGCGTCGATCGCGCGGGATCGCTCACCGTCACCAGACCCGAACGATCCACCGCCAGATCGGTCGCGACCCAGGCCGCCACCGCCTCATGCTCGATCTCGGCCCCTTGCAAGCCGCGCCCCGCCAAGGCGAGTGCCGCCGCCTCGGTCGCGCCCGAGGTGAAGATCACATCCGCCCCATCCGCCCCCAAGGCCGCCGCCACCTGCGCGCGCGCCGCCTCGACCAGCGACTTGGCCGCGCGCCCTTCGGCATGCACGGATGACGGATTGCCCACCACATCCATCGCACGCAACATCGCCACCCGCGCCTCGGGGCGCAGCGGGGTCGTCGCGTTATGATCCAGATAGGCGCGCAAACTTCAGTCCTTCATCGTTCCAAAAATACTCAAATCCGCCTTACGCCTCATCCACCACAGGCATGGAGAACAACGACGGCACCGCCGGACAGGGTGCCAGATCGTTGCGCACCACATCCGACAGGCGAGTCTGATGCAGATAGACATAGACATGGGCGCTCAGGCCCTCCCACAGGCGGTTCGTCACCGACTGGGCCCGCGAGCCGGACACGGCCCCGCTGGCCCCCTCGCCCCGATGCATGGCGTCGACGGTCTCATCCACAGCGCCCAGAACCTCGACCACCCGGATCTCGCTGGCAGGACGCGAAAGACGATAGCCACCGCCCGGTCCTCGCACGGACTCGACCAAACCTTCGCGGCGCAGCTTCACGAAAAGCTGCTCGAGATAGGGCAAAGAGATGTCCTGCCGCTTCGAAATCTCGCCCAGCGTGACCAACGCGCCCTGCGGCTGCAACGCGATATCGGCCAGCGCGACCATGGCATAACGGCCTTTGGTGCTAAGTTTCATTGGCTTGCCTTCGTGAACACATTGACGTGACGGGGTGCAGGGCTTATCTCGCTTGCACCCGGTCCGGCCGCGCAGTCGAATTGAGGCAGTCGGATTTAGAAACGTTCTAAGGTGCTTGAGCAAATTCGTCAAGATTAATTGCCGCACCCATGCAGGAGACATGAACCCACCATGCCCGAGGTTATATTTCCCGGCCCCGAAGGCCGGCTCGAAGGCCGGTATCACCCGCAGAAGGAACGTGACGCCCCCATCGCCATCGTGCTTCATCCCCACCCGCAGTTCGGCGGGACGATGAACAACAAGGTCGTCTACAATCTGCATTACGCCTTCTACAACATGGGCTTCACCGTGCTGCGGTTCAATTTCCGCGGTGTCGGACGCAGCCAGGGTGAGTATGATCAGGGTATCGGCGAACTGTCGGACGCCGCCTCGGCGCTGGATTACCTGCAGTCCATGAACAACAATTCCAAGCATTGCTGGGTTGCGGGCTTTTCCTTCGGGGCCTGGATCGGGATGCAGCTTCTGATGCGCCGCCCCGAGATCACGGGGTTCATCTCGGTGGCACCGCCCGCGAATATGTATGACTTTTCGTTCCTTGCGCCCTGCCCGGCCTCGGGTCTGGTGATCAACGGCACCGCCGACCGCGTCGCACCACCCGCCGATACGACCAGCCTTGTCAGCAAGTTGCATGAACAGCGCGGCATCACCATCACCCACGAGCAGATCGAAGGGGCCGGCCATTTCTTTGACGGTCCCGGACAGATGGAACAGATGATCGGTTCGGTTTCGGACTATGTGAAGCGCCGCCTCACGGAAAGTTCGCGGTGATCCCATGGGCGTGACCGAGGATCTGGCTGACGCCCTGGCCCGCGACGTGCTGGAAGCCGTCGAAAAGACCGGCGACGACACGCTGATCGACGCAATCGCCAAGACGCTGGGCACCTCGTCCAGCGTGACTCAGGATGCGTTCATGACCTCGATCCGCGTCCGCACCGCTGAGGCGCGGGCGCGCAAACTGCTGACCGAGCGGCTCAGGAAAGCCATGGCCGACCGCAAGGCCGACACCCCGCAATGACCGCGCGGCTGGATGCGCAGATGGCCTTTCTGAACGAGGCCTGCCGCCTCAAGTCGGTGAACCGCGCCACGCCGCTCTGTGACGGATCAAGACCCGAGAATTCCGGAGAGCACAGCTGGCACATCGCCCTCTATGCCCTTGTTCTGGCGGAACAAGCACCCGCGGGCGTCAAAATCGACCGCGTGATCCGGATGCTGCTGATCCATGATCTGGTCGAGATCGACGCTGGCGATGCTCCGGTTTACGGCAACCATGACAAAGCTGCCCTGGAGCTGGCCGAATCCGCTGCCGCCGATCGTATCTTCGGCCTGCTGCCCGCCGATCAGGCCGCAGATCTGCGCGCGCTCTGGGATGAATTCGAGGCGAACCAAACCCCCGACGCCCGCTTTGCGAAATCGCTGGACCGGTTCCAGCCCCCGAACCAGAACCTTGTCGCAGGCGGCGGAAGCTGGACGGACTATGACGTCAGCTACGATATGCTGGTTGATCGCGTGGGCCACAAGATCGCCCATGGCGCCCCCGGATTGTGGGACTGGATCAATCCGCGCATACGGGCTTTTTTTGGCATTTAAACAAAGGCTTGATACGTGATATTGATGCAAAACATCAAGATTACGATGCCCCTGCCTTGCGCTTCTTCTCTGCCACAACTTTCTCGGCCAGTTCTTTGGCGATGGCGAAGGCCCCGCGGATTTTCTCTTTCTCCTGAGTCCAGTCGCGCTGCACGATGATCTTGTTGTCGCGCACCTTGGCCAGCCCCTTTTGGTCGGTAATAAACTCGACCAAGCCCTGCGGGCTGGCGAATTTGTCATTGTGAAACTGGATCGTCGCGCCTTTCGGCCCGCCATCCAGACGCGCGATCCCGGCCTTCTTGCACATCTCCTTGATCCGAACGATCAGCAGCAGCGTGTTCACCTCACGCGGCAAGGGCCCGAAGCGGTCGATCAACTCGGCGGCGAAGCCTTCAAGTTCAACTTTGGTATGCAAGTTGCTGAGACGACGGTACAATCCCAGACGCACGTCCAGATCGGGCACATAATCCTCGGGGATCAGAACCGGCACACCAAGATTGATGGACGGCGCCCATTGTCCATCCTGATCGGACAGCCCCTCCAATTCGCCTGACTTGATCTTGGCAATCGCATCCTCCAGCATCTGCTGGTAAAGCTCATATCCCACATCGCGCATCTGGCCCGACTGCTCCTCGCCCAGCAGGTTACCCGCGCCGCGAATGTCCAGATCCTGACTGGCCAGCGTGAAGCCCGCGCCCAGCGTATCAAGGCTACCCAGCACCCGCAGGCGCTTCTCGGCGGCAGGGGTCAGCTTGCCACGCGGTTTCGTTGTCAGATAGGCATAGGCGCGGGTCTTGGACCGCCCCACGCGTCCCCGGATCTGATAGAGCTGGCTGAGGCCGAACATATCCGCGCGGTGGATGACCATCGTATTGGCCGTAGGGATGTCCAGACCCGACTCGACAATGGTCGTGGCCAGCAACACATCATACTTGCCGTCATAGAAGGCGTTCATGCGGTCATCGAGTTCGCCCGCCGCCATCTGCCCATGCGCCACCACATAGGACACCTCGGGCACCTGCGTTTTCAGGAAATCCTCGATTTCGGGCAGGTCGCTGATCCGGGGCACGACAAAGAAACTCTGCCCGCCGCGATAATGTTCGCGCAGCAATGCCTCGCGAATCGTGACCGTGTCGAATTCCGACACATAGGTGCGGATCGACAACCGGTCTACCGGCGGCGTGCCGATGATCGAGAGGTCCCGCACACCGGACAGCGACAGCTGCAACGTGCGCGGAATGGGTGTCGCCGTCAGCGTCAACACATGGATATCACTGCGCAACTGCTTGAGCCGCTCTTTATGGCCCACACCGAAATGCTGTTCCTCGTCAATGATCAGCAGACCAAGGTTCTTGAAGCTGACGCCCTTGGCCAGAAGGGCATGCGTGCCCACCACGATATCCACCGTGCCGCGCGCGATCCCGTCACGGGTCGCCTGCGCATCCTTGGCGCTGACGAAGCGGGACAAGGCCCGCACCTCAAGGGGAAAGCCCCGGAATCGCTCGGCAAAGCTTTTGAAATGCTGCCGCGCCAGCAGGGTCGTGGGTGCGATCACCGCTACCTGCACGCCGGACATCGCCGCCACAAAGGCCGCGCGCATCGCGACTTCGGTCTTGCCGAATCCCACATCACCGCAGATCAGCCGATCCATCGGATTGCCTGACCCCAGATCGGCCAGAACATCCTCGATCGCGCGCAACTGATCGTCGGTCTCCATGTACGGAAAGCGCGCGCTGAACGCTTCCCACGCGTGGTGCTGCGGCTCCAGCACGGGGGCGGATCGCAGGGCACGCTCGGCCGCCACGCGGATCAGGCGTTCGGCCATCTCGCGGATGCGTTCCTTCAGCCGCGCTTTCTTGGCCTGCCACGCGCCGCCGCCCAGTTTGTCCAGAAGCCCCTCTTCATGGCCAAACTTGCTAAGCAGTTCGATATTCTCGACCGGCAGGTAAAGCTTTGATCCTTCGGCATATTCCAGCGTCAGGCATTCGTGCGCCGCCCCCAGTGCCGTGACCACCTCAAGCCCCAGATAGCGGCCCACGCCGTGATCCACATGCACCACCAGATCGCCGGGAGAGAGGCTTTGAGCCTCGGTCAGGAAGTTTTCGGCCTTGCGGCGTTTCTTGGGCGCGCGGATCAAACGGTCGCCCAGAACGTCCTGTTCGCTGATCACGGTCAGGCCATCGGCCTCGAACCCCTGATCCAATGGCCAGGCCGCCAGATGCAGGCCATGCTTGCCGATCCCCCGCGCATCGCCAACATGAACCGAGCCGATCAGACCCTCATCGCTGATCAACCCGTCCAGTCGCTCGCGCGCCCCTTCCGAGAAGGACGCGATCAGCACCGGCCCCTTTTCCATCCGCGCCTTCACATGGGTGGCCAAAGCCGCAAAAAGGCTTAGGTTTTCCTGCTGGCGCTCAGGCGCGAATGTGCGCCCGATCCGCCCGCCTGCGTCGATCACCCCCGGTCCCGTGGCCTGCGCCAGCGGGTTGAACTGCATCACACGGGTCTGCGCCGTCGCCGCCTCCCACGCGGCATCGTCCAGATACAGAAGTCCCGGCGGCACGGGTTTGTAAACAGTATCCATCCGCCCCTTCTGGGTCATGGCCAGCCGCCGCGTCTCGTATTGATCAGCGATACTGTCCCAGCGGGCCAGTCGCGTGGGCGTGACCTGATCGTCCTGCGTGACGGTCGCTTGCGGCAGATAGTCGAAGATCGTCTCCAGCCGGTCATGGAAGAACGGCAGCCAATGTTCGATTCCGGCATGTTTGCGCCCTGCGCTCACGGCCTCGTAAAGCGGATCATCGGTGCCTGCCGCGCCGAATTCGATCCGGTAATTCTGCCGGAACCGGGTAATCGCGGCCTCGTCCAGAATGACTTCGGACACGGGGGCAAGCTCGACAAGATCCAGCTTTTCGGTGGTGCGCTGGGTCGCCGCATCAAAGCGTCGTGCCCCGTCCAGCACATCGCCGAACAGATCCAGCCGCACCGGGCCACCTTCGCCGGGCGGATAGATGTCGATGATCCCGCCGCGGATCGCGTAATCACCCGGCTCCATCACCGTCGGCGCTTGCGAGAAACCCATGCGAACCAGAAAGTTGCGCAACGCAGCTTCATCAAGCCGCCCCCCCACGCGGGCAGAGAACGCCGCCTCGCGCAGCACGTCGCGCGCAGGCAACCGCTGCATGGCCGCACTGATCGTTGTCAGCAGGACGAACCGGTCCGGCATCCCGTGCACCAACCCGGCCAGAGTCGCCATTCGGGTGGCCGAGATATCGGCATTCGGGCTGACGCGGTCATAAGGCAGACAATCCCACGCGGGAAAGGTGATGACCGGCATCTCGGGTGCAAAGAACCGCAAGGCCGCCTGCATCGCCGCCAACCGCTTGTCGTCGCGCGCCACATGGATAACGGGCGCCCCGCGGCGCTCGATCTCCTTGAGGATCAGCCTTGCGTCAAATCCTTCGGGTGCACCGCCAACGGTAAGGCGTAACTGATCTGTCATGGCAGGCGATTATCCAAGCGGTCTGATAAGATGTTCGGGCATCATATGGGCGAGGTTCTGATACATGCCCCAAAGCGCGGTGACGAAGATCGAGATCATCCCGATCACCTGTGTCATGAGCCGGTGCCGCATCAGGGCCTTGCGCAAGCCAGGCCCCGTCATCGCCTGAGCTTGCAGGCGACGGGCCAGACGCAGGCTCAGAAATCCGACGATCGACAGCGGAAAGAGCAGCAGAAAGATCGCCTGCGCCAGTTGGAACCCGTAGGCGAAGCCGCTCAGCCCCAGAAACGTCAAAAAGAACGTGCCGAAGGCGACGATCCCGATCCCCGAGACATCCGCGATATAGACAAGGCGGTTCGCATTGACGCGGACAATATCCTGAAGGTCGATTTCGGCTTGCCCCTGCTGCGACGCGGCGCGCTGGACAATGTCATAAGGCACGCCCATGACCCAGAAACTGGCCGTGGACCACATGACCGCCAGCACGATCCAATACCACAAATTGGAGAAGGATCGCAGATTGATCACTTCGTTCAGAGTGCCGAACCAGTCCAAAATCAATGCCCTTTACAACGCTTTCGCTTCCATAGCCGTGTCTTTGGGCAATTCCTACCCTTGAGATGCGCCAATATCCATGCCACGCATGCAGGGTGACCACATGAGATGACGCACCGATGATCCCCAGCCAGGCCGCTTACCCCGCCACCCGCTTTCGCCGCACCAGGCAATCCCCCGCGATCCGCGCCCTGACCCAAGAGAATACGCTCTCGGTCGGCAATCTGATCTGGCCCGTCTTCGTCCGGGACGGCGAAGGGATCGAGGAACCTGTGGCCTCGATGCCCGGTGTCGTCCGCCGCTCGGTCGACCGCGTGGTCGAGGCCGCGCGCGAAGCGGCCGATCTGGGTATCCCCGCGATTTGCCTCTTTCCCTATACGGACCCGGCGAAAAAGACCCGCGACTGCGCCGAGGCGTGGAACCCCGAGAACCTGAGCAACCGCGCCACCCGCGCGATCAAGGCCGCCGTGCCGGGCATCGCGGTCATGACCGATGTGGCGCTCGACCCCTATAATTCAGATGGGCATGACGGGTTCTGGCGCGATGGCGTGGTCGTGAATGATGAAACGGTCGAGGCGCTGGTGAAACAGGCGCTATCGCAGGCCGAGGCGGGCGCCGATATCATCGGCCCGTCCGACATGATGGATGGGCGCATTGGTGCGATCCGTCAGGCGCTGGAGAGTGCCGGCCATACCAATGTCATGCTGCTCAGCTATGCCGCCAAATACGCCTCGGCCTTTTATGGCCCGTTCCGCGATGCGGTGGGCGCCTCGGGTGCGCTCAAGGGTGACAAGAAAACCTATCAGATGGACCCCGCCAATTCGGACGAGGCGATCCGCCTGGTCGAGCGTGATTTGCGCGAGGGGGCAGACATGGTGATGGTCAAGCCGGGCATGCCCTATCTGGATATCTGTCGCCGCGTCAAGGATGCCTTCGGCGCACCGACTTATGCCTATCAGGTGTCGGGCGAATACGCGATGATTCAGGCCGCAGCTCAGAACGGCTGGATCGACGGCGAACGCGCCATGCTGGAAAGCCTGATGTGCTTCCGCCGCGCGGGTTGTGACGGCATTCTGACCTATTTCGCACCCGCCGTGGCGCGCAAACTGGCAAAGGGGTGATCGCCTCCCGGTGGCGAAACCCCGCCGGGAAGCGCTTGGCGTAAACCATTTGCCACAAGAGTTGGTGACATAAGGCTGATTTGCCTCTATATTCAGCGCATATCCGGAGATGACAAAACATCCGGACCTGGCAGCAGCATAACAAACAGGCAATATACATGACCCAGATGAGCAGACGGACATTCACGTTGAGCGCCCTTGCCGGCGTCAGCGTCACCGCAGCCTGCGGCAACGGGATCGGCAGCCCCGGATCAGCGGTGATCGACAACCGGGTCGAAGCCACGCTGAATTATCTCTACAACACCTATCCCAATACGCGGGATCTGGCCGACAAATCGGTGGGCCAGCTGGTCATGCCTCTGATCACCGAGGCGGGTTTCGGCTTTGGTGGCGGCTATGGTCGCGGCGCGCTGCGCGTCAACGGGATCACGGTGGATTACTACTCGGCCACCAAAGGCAGTTTCGGCCTGCAGATCGGCGCACAGCAATTCGCTCATGTTCTGTTCTTCATGACCGATGACGCGCTGCAACGCTTCCGCCGCTCCTCAGGCTGGGCGGCTGGTGCTGATGTGGGCTATGTGATCAACGATCAGGCCGACAACCTGCGGGCGGAAACCACCACCTCGACCTCGCCGGTTCTGGCGGTGATCTTCGGTCAGGCGGGTCTCATGGTCGGCGCCACGCTGGAAGGCGTGAAATACACCCGGATCATTCCCTGACGTCATGGCGCGGCGCGGGGTTCACCCGCGCCTATGCCTTGGCTCAATGCAGCCGAAACTCCCCCACGACATTGCGCCATTCGCCCGGACTGATCATCTTGCGATGGGTGAACCGCACCGAATGCAGCGGCCCTTCGATCTGGGAATTCCAGAATTCGATGAACTTGAACAGCCGCGGGTGATCCGGCGCGATGTCATAGTCCTGCCAGACAAAAGTGTTCAGCACATTGCGGTAATCGGGCATGCGATAGAAGAATTCGGCAGTGGTCAGACCATAGCCCTTGAGCATCAGTTCCGTTTCAGAAGCCTGCATGTTGTCACCCTGTTCACGACTCGATAGGAAAATCATGCCAAGGTTAAATTACTTTTCAATAAAAACAGTATGTTAGCAATCACATCCGCTGGCTGCCAAATGCAGGCGGCTTGCGGCATTGCACCCTATATCCAGCCTCTGATATAGTCTGCCCAACAAGATATAGAGAAACTGGACAGAGCGGTTAAATCACGTGAACGACACGCCGGAAACCCCTGAAAACGAAGACGAAAACGCGCCGACGCGGACCGTGTTCGATGGCCCCTCCATCTCGATCACCGAGGAGATGAAGACCTCCTATCTCGATTACGCGATGAGCGTGATCGTCAGCCGCGCGATCCCCGATCTGCGGGACGGTCTGAAACCGGTGCATCGCCGCATCCTCTATGCGATGAACGAAGTGGGCAATACCCACGACAAACCTTACCGCAAATCGGCGCGTCCCGTGGGCGATGTGATGGGTAAATACCACCCGCATGGCGACAGCGCGATCTATGACGCGCTGGTGCGGATGGCGCAGGATTTCTCGATGTCGCTGCCGCTTCTGGACGGTCAGGGCAACTTCGGCTCGATGGATGGCGATAACGCCGCCGCCATGCGCTATACCGAAGTGCGGATGGACAAGCCGGCCGCTTTCCTTTTGGCCGATATCGACAAGGATACGGTCAACTTTCAGGACAACTATGACGGCAAAGACCGCGAACCCACGGTTCTGCCGGCACGGTTCCCGAACATGCTGGTCAATGGTGCGGGCGGTATCGCCGTCGGCATGGCCACCAACATCCCGCCGCATAACCTTGGCGAAGTCGTGGATGCCACGCTGGCCCTGATCGAGAACCCGGACCTCACGTCTGAGGATCTGATCGAATACATTCCAGGGCCGGATTTTCCCACCGGTGGCCTGATGCTGGGCCGTTCTGGCGCGCGCAAGGCCTATCTCGAAGGGCGTGGCTCGGTCATTATCCGCGCCAAGACCAAGATCGAGGAATTGCGCAAGGACCGCTACGCCATCATCGTCGAGCAGATCCCCTATCAAGTCAACAAGGCCGCGATGATCGAAAAGATCGCCGAACAGGTGCGCGAGAAAAAGATCGAAGGCGTGGCCCATGTGCAGGATGAAAGCGACCGCAACGGCGTGCGCGTGGTCATCGAACTCAAGCGCGACGCCACACCCGAGGTGGTGCTGAACCAGCTTTACCGCTTCACGCCGATGCAGACCTATTTCGGGTGCAACATGCTGGCGCTGAACGGCGGTCGGCCGGAACAACTGACCCTGCTGCGGTTCCTGTCCAGCTTCATCGCCTTCCGCGAGGAAGTGGTGGCCCGCCGCACCGCGTTCGAACTGCGCAAGGCCCGCGAGCGCAGCCATATCCTCTGCGGTCTGGCCGTGGCCGTCACCAATGTCGATGAGGTCGTGGCCACGATCCGCGCCTCGGCCGATGCGGCGGATGCGCGTGACAAGCTGATGACCCGCGCCTGGCCCGCCCGCGACATCGCGGAGTATATCCGCCTGATCGACGATCCGTCCCACACGGTGAACGAGGACGGCACCTATTTCCTGTCCGAGATCCAGGCCCGTGCCATTCTGGAACTGCGCCTGCAACGCCTGACCCAGCTGGGCGTCAAGGAAGTCACCGACGAGTTGCAGGAACTGGCTGCCAAGATCCGCGAATACCTTGAGATTCTCGCCAGCCGCGAGCGGATCATGGGCATCATTTCGGACGAATTGCGCGAGGTGAAGGAGCTGTTCGCCGTGCCCCGCCGGACCGAGATCGTCGACTGGGCTGGCGACATGGACGACGAAGACCTGATCGAGCGCGAAGACATGGTCGTCACGATCACCTCGGGCGGCTATATCAAGCGCACGCCTTTGGCCGATTTCCGCGCCCAGAAACGTGGCGGCAAGGGCCTGTCTGGAATGCAGACCAAGGAAGAGGATGTCGTCACCACCCTTTTCGTGGCCAATACCCATGACCAGCTTCTGTTCTTCACGACAGACGGGATGGTCTACAAGCTCAAGACCTGGCGTCTGCCGCTGGGCGGGCGCACCTCCAAGGGCAAGGCCATCGTCAATATCCTGCCGATCCCGCCGGGTGTGTCGATTGCCGCGATCATGCCGGTGGACCGCCCCGATACGGAATGGGACGATCTGCAGATCGTGTTCGCCACCTCGGCGGGTGATGTGCGCCGCAACGCGCTGTCGGATTTCACCAATGTCAAATCCAACGGCAAGATCGCGATGAAACTGCCAGAGGATGTAGAACTGGTAAACGCGCGGATCTGCTCGCCGGATGATGACGTGATGCTGGTCACGGATTCGGGCCGCGCGATCCGCTTTTCCACCACTGATGTGCGGGTCTTCAAGGGCCGCGATTCCACCGGGGTGCGCGGTATCCGCCTCTTGGGTGACGACCGCGTGGTGTCCATGTCCGTGATCCGCCATTTCGACGCCACCGCAGAAGAGAGGGCGGCCTATCTCAAGATGCGCCGCGCCATGGCCGGTCTTGCCGATGATGCCGAGGCCGAAGATGAGGAAGCCCCCGCAGATCCCAACTTCTCGACCGAACGCTATGCGGAAATGTCCGCCGCCGAGAATCTGATCCTCACGATCACGGCCAATGGTTCGGGCAAGCTATCCTCCAGCCATGACTATCCTGTCCGCGGACGCGGCGGCATGGGTGTCACTGCGATGGACAAGGCGATGCGCGGCGGCGCCCTCGTCGCCTCCTTCCCCGTCGAGATGGACGATCAGGTGATGCTTGCCACCTCCAAGGGTCAGTCCATCCGCGTGCCTGTGGACGGAATTTCCTTCCGCTCGCGCTCGGCCGGCGGCGTCAAGGTCTTCAACACCGGCACAGGCGAGGTCGTCGTCTCGGTCGCGCGTATCGCCGATCAGGGCGACGAAGAGGTCGAGGCCGCGGGCGAATAAGCCCCGGTTTCTTCTTGCGTCAAATATCCTCGGGGGGTCAAACCCGCAGGGTTTGGAAGGGGGGCAGGCAGCCCCCCTTTCACCATGTAGAGGCAAGCGTCACAGATCGTAAATTGCGCCGAACTTGTCCTTGAGATAGGTCAGCAACGGGGCTTCCGACGGCTCTATCCCTGCGGCCTGCGCGATCACCTCGCGCGGCGTGAACAGCCCGCCATGACGCTGCACACTCTCGCGCAGCCAACCCGTCGCCCCGGAAGTATTGCCCTGCGCCAGTTGCGCGTCCAGCCCCGGCAGCGCGGCGCGCATCGCCTGATGCAGGCACCCCGCATAGACATTGCCCAGACTGTAGGTCGGAAAATACCCGAACAATCCCACAGACCAATGCACATCCTGCAAGCATCCGTTCGAGGGTTTATCGACCGCAAAGCCGAAATCAGCCAGAAAGCGGTCGTTCCACGCCGCCTCAAGATCGGCCACGGCCAGATCCCCCGCTATCAGCGCGCGTTCCAGATCGAAGCGCAGCATCACATGCAGATTGTATTGCACCTCATCCGCTTCGGTCCGGATAAAGCCGTTCTGCAGGCGGTTCACGGCGACGTAGAATTCATACGCGTCCTTGATGCCGAAATCACCAAAGGCATCGCGCATCTGTCCGTAAAGCCAGCCTGTAAAGGCGCGGCTGCGGCCGATCTGGTTCTCATAGATGCGGGACTGGCTTTCATGCACTCCCATAGACACGCCCTGCCCCAGCGGGGTCAGCCCATAGGCCGCGTCAATCCCCTGCTCATAGCAGGCGTGACCGACCTCGTGGATGGTCGAATAGAAGCAGTTGAACGGGTCCTCGCGATTGGTCCGCGTGGTGATCCGCACGTCACGCCCCGACCCGCTGGAGAAGGGATGCACCGCCTTGTCCAGCCGTCCGATCTGGAAGTCATAGCCGAAGGTCCGCGCCAGAAGATGCGTCAGTTGCATCTGCGCTGCCTCGTCAAACCGCCCTGACAGACCCTTCGGTGCAGGTCGCGCCAGACAGGCCCCGCGCAACTCCACCAAGGGTCCGCGCAAGGCGCCGAACATCGCCTCAAGATCCGCCGCCTTTGCCTCGGGCTCGTAATCATCCAGAAGCGCGTCATAGGGATCATGGCCTGCGGCCAGTGCCGCCGCCTCCGCACGCTTCAGGGCCACGATCCGCTCCAGCACCGGCAGGAACGCCGCCACATCCTCGGCGGCCCGTGCCTCGGCCCATTGACCCTGCGCGCGGCTGGTGACGCGCGCCAGTTCCTCGGCCAGATCGGCGGGCAGTTTGCGGGCACGGTCGAAACTGCGCCGGATATGGCGCAATTGCGCACGGCCCACCGCATCCAGCGTGCCCTCGTCAATCGCAGCCAGCCAATCGCCCACACGCGGATCGGTGCGCCGCGCATGCAGCACACTTTCCATCGCGGCCATTTCCTCGGCCCGCTGATCGGCGGCGCCGCGCGGCATCATCGTTTCCTGATCCCAGCCCAGACGACCCGCCACCTGTCCCAAGGCGAAGGTCTGCCGTTGATGCGCCATCAGCGCGTCATAGGCGCCAGCCGTGTTGCTCATGCCCGTGCCCCCCGGATCGAGGTGACGACCGGATAGGCCGAAAGATAGCGCGCCCGCAGGATCAGCACCCAGAGGATCACCGCCAACACCTGATGCAGGATCGCGATTTCCCATGGTGCGGCCGTCATCACTGTGACGATCCCCAGCACGATCTGCGCCAGCAGCGTGGCGAAGACCAGATTGAAGGCCCTCTGCGTGGCCTCATGCGCGCTTTTGCGACCTCGCAGCCAGACCATGATCCCGAAGGCCAGCAACAGATAGCCGCTGACGCGGTGAATGAACTGCACCAGACCGGGGTTCTCGAAGAAATTCTTCCAAAGCGGTTCGATCATGAAGGGATTGGGCGGGATCACCTGCCCCCCCATCAACGGCCAGTCGGTATAGGAGCGGCCGGCGTCGATCCCGGCGACCAGCGCGCCAAGAAGGATCTGGAGAAAGGCGAAATGCATCAGCCCCGTGGACAGGCCGAACAGTTTGTCCTCTTTGGCGCGGCGCGCCTGCAGCAGGTCACGCTCGGTCCGGCCCAACAAAAAGACATACCAGGCGATGAACCCAAGGATCACGAAGGCCAGGCCCAGATGCGTCGCCAGACGATAGCTGGCCACGCTGGTCATGCTGCCAGTCAGACCCGACGCCACCATCCACCAGCCGATGAAGCCCTGCAAACCACCTAGCGCCCCGATGAACAGCAGGCGCGGCGTCCAGCCCGCCGGAATCTTGCGCGCCAGAAGAAAACCCAGAAAACCAAGGCCCCAGACCAGACCGATCACACGACCAAGCTGCCGGTGGCCCCATTCCCACCAATAGATGAATTTGAAGTCATCCAGGTCCATCCAGCGGTTCTGGATCTGGAACTGCGGGATCTGCTGGTATTTGGCAAACTCCGCCTCCCAGTCGGCCTGGGACAGGGGCGGGATCGCCCCGGTCAGGGGCCGCCATTCGGTGATGCTCAAGCCGCTGTCTGTCAGACGGGTCAGACCACCCACGGCGATCATCACCATCACCAGCGCAAAAAGCACCATCAGCCAGCCCCGGATCGCACCACGCGCGCCCGTATGGCCCTTGTCGATCAATCCGCCCTGCGGTGTGGGCCTGCTGTCGGCCCCGGTGGCAACCTCTTCGAAAATCGCGCGTTTCTTGGTCATCGTCGTCTCCTGTCGATGCCGAACCTAGGGCTTGTCTGCGGGATCGTCCAGAACCTGACCCCGCTCTTTCCAGCGCACCATTTGACGCAGGATACCATGCAGCATCTGCACATCGGCGCGTGTCAGCCGCATCCGGCTCCAGAGGTTGCGCAGGTTCATTTTCATGCTGTCGGCCTTGGTCGCAGGGAAAAAGAAACCAGCCTCGGCCAGACGCTCTTCATAGTGCCGCGCCAGCGCCTCGACCTCGGTGCCATTGGCCCAGTCGGTGCGGCCCATCTCGACCATCTCGTGCTGCACCTGTTCGGTCTGCCTGCGCCACTCATAGGCCGTCAGCAGCACGCATTGCGCAAGGTTCAGGCTGGGAAAGTCGGGGTTTACCGGAACCGTGATGATCGCATTGGCCTGCGCCACGTCCTCATTCTCAAGCCCTGCGCGTTCCGGCCCGAACAGCACTGCCACCTTCTCGCCGCGGGCCACCATCTCGGCCGCCAGTTCCATGGCGCGTTCAGGGCTGTAGACCGGTTTGGTCAGACCGCGCCCGCGTGCCGTGGTGGCGAAGGTATAGGTCATGCCCGACAAGGCTGCCGGCAGATCGTCATGCAACTGCGCCTCATCCAGAAGCCGCCCCGCGCCGCTGGCCATGGCAACCGCACGGGTATTCGGCCAGCCGTCGCGCGGTCCCACCACATGCATCCTGTCCAGCCCGAAATTCCACATCGCACGGGCGGCGGCCCCGATATTCTCGCCCATCTGGGGGCGGACAAGGACAAAGGCGGGCTGGGGTTTGGGGCTGGGCATCGCGGTCTCCGTCAGGGCTGGCGCGTGATACGCCAGCGCGCCGCCGTTTCCAAGCGGTTATGGGATCACCTGCCCGATGGTCAAAGCCGCAAATCCCCGGTATGACACCGCCATGACATTCAAGGAGCCTGACCCGATGGCCGAAACGCCTGACGCCCCGCAGCAGCCGCAGCTTTACCTGATCACCCCGCCGACCTTCGATCTTGAGGTGTTTCCCGATCTTCTGGCCCGCGTTCTGGACGCGCAGGCCGTGGCCTGCGTCCGTCTGGCACTTGCCAGCAAGGACGAGGACAACGTGGCCCGCGCCGCCGATGCGCTGCGCGAGGTGACCCATGCCCGCGACGTGGCCTTGGTGATCGAAAGTCATGTCCTGATGGTGGAACGGCTGGGTCTTGACGGCGTCCATCTGACCGATGGCGCGCGTTCGGTTCGCAAGGTGCGCAAGGACCTTGGCCCTGATGCGATCGTCGGGGCCTTCTGCGGTATCCAGCGCCATGAGGGTATGAACGCGGGCGAGGGCGGGGCGGATTACATCAGCTTCGGTCCCGTGGGCGATAACCCCTTGGGCGATGGCAGCCGCGCGGAACTGGAGATTTTCGAATGGTGGTCCGAGATCATCGAAGTGCCCGTCGTGGCCGAAGGTGCCCTGACCGAAGATCTGATCCGCCAGCTTGCCCCGATCACCGATTTCATCGCCTTGGGGGATGAAATCTGGTCCAAGGCCGATCCGGTTGTGGAACTGGCGCGCCTGACGAAAGCCATGCAGGTCTGACGGTCATCCCTGTGCCGTGCCGTGCAACAGCCCGGCACGCACCACATCTTCGACATGAGCGGCCAGAGACTTGCGGTTCGGGAAGGCATCGACCCGCACCGGCGCGTGATAGACCACTTCGACCGATCCATTGCGCGGCGCCGCCAGAACCTTGGCCAGATGCGGCCCAAAGCCCATATCGCCCCACCAGCCATAGAACCGCGCCTCCTCGCCCTCAGGCGCGCGGTAGATCAGTGTCACCGGCTGTATCCATGTGCGATGCCGCAGATCATCCGAGAAAAACGCCTGAAACAGCGTGGACTTGAAGGGCAGCACCAAGGTGCCATCGGTCGATGTCCCCTCTGGAAAGAATAGCAGCTTGTGCCCTGCCAGCAGCCGCGCCTCGAACAGATCCTGTTGACGGCGGGCATCGCGCGGATCGCGGTTGATGAAGACCGTTCCCGTGGCCCGCGCCAGCCAGCCGATGCCGGGCCAGCCTGCTACCTCGGACTTGGACACGAAATAGATCCGCTTGCGCGCATTCAGCGCGAAAATATCCAGCCACGAGACATGGTTCGCCACAACCGCACCACGCTCCTCCATCCGTTTGCCCCGCACGACATACCTCATGCCAAGGATGACGAAGGCCGCACGGCACACGCCCTGCGTCAGCCAGGGTGTCACCGGTCTCTGCAGGCCGAAGAGCGGCCTTTCGATCAGGCGTAGCAACAGCATGAGCCCCAACCCGCCAAAGGTGATGCTGCCCAGAACCGCCCCGCGCAGTATCAGCCTGATCCATCCGCCAGCCGTCAGCGACTGCGCGGGCGGTTCTGGCGGGGGCACCCAGGCACCGGTCATGGAGACACCGGCCGCGTTGAAACAGGACGGGTGTAAATGGCGCGCTGGCTTTCGTTCATGCGGGCCACGTCCAGAACCAGACAGACATCCGTGGTGTTGAAGGCGCGGTCCACGAAAGCGCCCTGCCCCACGAATCCACCCAGCCGCAGATAGGCCTTGATCAGTGCCGGCACCGCCAGCATGGCCGCCTTGCGATCGAGCGCCGCTGCGGGGATGCGGTCCATGGCGGCAAACCCCTCGGGTCGCGCGGTCACCCGCAGGTCATCCGGGACCAGATGCCTATGATGCAGCAAGGACAGAGGCGCCGCCAAGGCATCCACATCGGTGCCATGGAAACTGGCAACACCAAACAGGATCTCGATCCCATGCGCCTCCACATAGGCAGCCAGCGCATGCCAAAGGTGATACATCCCCATGCCGCCGCGATAGTCGGGGTGCAGGCAGGATCGGCCCAGTTCCAGCAACGGTCGCCCGCTGGCCTTGAGAACCGACAGGTCATACTCATCCTCGGAATAGAACTGCCCCGCCTGAGCGGCCTGATCCGCCCTGAGAAGGCGATACACCCCGACCACGCGGTCATCCGGCGCGCGGCTTTCATCCAGTAGCAGCAGATGATCGAAGTAAGGATCGAAACGGTCCCGCTCCAGACGGTTGGTATGGTCGACCAGCGCCCCGCCGCCGCCCAGTTCCTCGACAAAGACCGCATAGCGCAACCGCTGCGCCGCGCGCAGGTCACCCTCGCTGCGGGCCAGACGAACGACATAGTGCGGCTTGGCTTGGATCATTCTGCGGCATCCGCTGGGGGCATGTCCCTGTTTCTAGAAAATGACTTGATCCGTGGCAACCACCCGAAACCTTTGACAAAATGACAATGGATCAGCTGCGGCAGCGCCACATGGGAGGAAAAGACGAGTCGTGGTAACCTTTTGTTAACTAGTTTGACGGATCAAAGACAGGCATGAGGAAGACGCGGGAGCCGTCGATGACAACCTTTCCTGCCTCTGGAAAATTGACCGTGATCCTGCCACCTATATTGGACTGCACCTGCCCCAGCCCCCAATCGGGCTGGTCGGGGTGGCGCACCAGCATCCCCGGCTCCAGAATCGCGTTCATATCCGTCAAGTCCTTACCTCAAATCGGAGACCTTGTTGCGTCACAGTACGAATAATCTTGCCGCGTTGATAGGCTCGCGTATCTGCCACGATCTGATCAGCCCGATAGGCGCGATCACGAATGGGCTGGAACTGATGCAGATGTCCGGCGCGGCCCTGACGCCCGAAGTCGCACTGATCTCGGATTCGGTCGAGAATGCGAATGCGCGTATCCGCTTTTTCCGGGTGGCCTATGGGATGGCAACGGAAAATCAGTCCATGGGCCGGGCCGAGATCGTCAGCATCCTCAGGGCCGTGGCGCAAGGGGCGCGGGTCAGTTTTCACTGGGGTCCTTTGGAAGACCTGCCCCGGACAGAGGTGCGTCTGGCCTTTCTGGCACTGCAATGTTTCGAGACGGCGATGCCCTATGGCGGGCGGATCACGCTGACACGCGAAGGCAGGCTCTGGGCAATCAGCGGAACCGCCGACAAGCTGCGCCAGACGCCCGATCTATGGGCCAATCTGGAAAGTGGTGATAGCCAGATCGAAGTCAGCCCCGCCGAGGTGCAATTCGCCCTCCTCCCGGTTTTGCTGGAGGAGGCGGGCCGACGCGTCAGCCTGCGTCTGACGGAAAGCGATATCCTGATGCGGTTCTGACCGGCGGCCTTAACCGCGCACGGCCCCCGCACTGGTCACCAGATACTTGAAACTGGTCAGTTGTTCCGCCCCGACCGGTCCGCGCGCATGCAGCTTGCCTGTCGCAATGCCGATTTCCGCACCCATGCCGAACTCGCCCCCATCCGCGAACTGGGTCGAGGAGTTGTGCATCAGGATCGCACTGTCCAGCCGCTCGAAGAACCGCGCCACCGCATCCGCATCCTCGGTCAGGATGCAGTCAGTATGGTTGGACCCGTATTGCCGGATATGCGCGATGGCTGCGTCGATATCATCCACCACGCGGGCGGCGATAATGCTGTCCAGATATTCGTGCCCCCAATCATCCTCTGTCGCGGGCACAGTGCCGGGGACATGATGCAACGCCGCATCCGCCCGCACCTCGACCCCTGCGGCCAGCAAATCGCGGATCAGATCCGCACCCAGCGTGGCCGCGATATCGCGGTGGATCAGCAGGCATTCGGCGGCCCCGCAGATCCCCGTGCGCCGGGTCTTTGCGTTCAGAACCACACGCCGCGCCAGATCGGGATCGGCCTTGGCATCCACGAAAATATGCACGATCCCCTCCAGATGGGCAAAGACCGGCACCCGCGCCTCGCGCTGCACCAGACCGACCAGCCCCTTGCCACCGCGAGGCACGATCACGTCAATCCATGCGGTCATGCGCAACATGGCGCTGACCGCCTCGCGGTCGCGGGTCGGGACCAGCTGGATCGCATCTTCGGGCAAGCCTGCGGCGCGCAGACCCTCGACAAGACAGGCGTGAATTGCGGTCGAGGAATGGAAACTTTCCGATCCGCCGCGCAGGATCACGGCATTGCCCGCCTTGAGGCAGAGCGCGCCCGCATCCGCTGTCACATTGGGGCGGCTTTCATAGATGACGCCGATCACGCCCAAGGGTGTGGCGACGCGGGCGATATGCAGGCCATTGGGCCGGTCCCATTCCGCCAGAACACGTCCCACCGGATCATCCTGCGCCGCCACCGCGCGCAGCCCGTCGGCGATCCCGACGATACGCCCGGCGTCCAGCAGCAGCCGGTCCATCATCGCAGGGCTGAGCCCCTTGCCACGGCCGTAGTCCAGATCAAGCGCATTGGCGGCGATGATCGCCTCGCTATGGGCAAGGATCGCATCGGCCGCAGCGTTCAAGGCCTTTGCCTTGGCAGTTGATGGGGCAAAGGCCAACTCTGCGGCGGCGGCACGGGCGCGGCGGCCGATCATGTCCATCTGGGCGGAAAGGTCTTGGCTTTGCGTCATCTGTCAGGTCCGTTTGCAGGGCCGGAAGCCTCCGGCGGGGATATTTCAGGCAAGAAGAAACAAGAGGTTACAGCGCCATATCGTCCCGATGAATGAGCGCGGCACGGCCCGGATAACCCAGGATCGTCTCGATCTCGTCGCTGCGATGCCCCAGGATCAGGGCGGTTTCCGCCGCCGTATAGCGGATCAAGCCCTGCCCCAGCGAGGCGCCATCCGGGCCAAGGATCGCCACCGGATCGCCGCGCCCGAAGCGGCCGTTTGTGGCAGTCACACCGGCAGGCAGAAGGCTTTTGCCGCTGGAAAGCGCGCGGGCAGCCCCCGCATCAAGCGTGACCTCGCCGCGCGGTTTCATCGCCGCGATCCAGCGTTTGCGCGCCGCTTGCGGATCGACCTGTGCGGTGAACCACGTGGCGCGCGCGCCCTGTGCCAAAGCCTGCAGGGGCCGCAGAACCGACCCTTCGGTGATGGCCATGGCACATCCGGCCGCTGTGGCGGTCTTGGCGGCCATCAGCTTGGTCTTCATGCCGCCCTTCGACAAGCCCGAGCCTGCGTCACCGGCCATCGCCTCGATCTGCGGGGTGATGCGGTCGATCACGGGGAAATACTGCGCGTCCGGATCAATCTGGGGATTGGCGGAATAGAAGCCGTCCACATCCGACAGCAGGATCAACTGATCTGCGCCAACAGTCACCGCGACCTGCGCGGCCAGACGGTCATTGTCACCGTAGCGGATTTCATCCGTGGCGACGGTGTCATTCTCGTTCACGATGGGCACCACGCCCAGACCGATCAGCATTTCCATCGTGGCGCGCGAGTTCAGATAGCGGCGGCGGTCCGTGCTGTCCTCCAGCGTGACCAGCACCTGCCCCGTGGTGATGCCATGGGGGGCCAGCACCTCCTCATAGGCGCGGGCCAGACGGATCTGACCGACGGCAGCGGCGGCCTGCGACTGTTCCAGCGCAAGGGTGGTGGATGGCAGGCCAAGCACGCCGCGCCCCAGCGCAATAGAGCCCGAGGAAACAAGGATCACATCCTTGCCGAGGGATTTCAGCCAGACCACGTCCTGCGCCAGCCCTGCCAGCCAATCCTGCCGCAGAAGGCCGGTCTTGCGGTCCACCAACAGGGCAGATCCGATCTTAACGACGACCCGGCGCGCGGCGGTCAGGCGCAATGTCGATGTGGTGACACTATCGGTCAGGGACGCCACGGCTGATCCTCATCCTCGTCGGCCTGTTTCAGGCGCAGCCGGTCTGCCGTGATCTGGGCGCGCACGGCGCGCAGCACCTCTGGCACACCTTCGCCGGTCACGCCCGACAGCATCAGCACGGGGCCACCCACCTCGGCTTCAAGGCGAGCGCGCGCTTCCTCGCGTTCCTCCTCATCCAGCGCATCGATCTTGTTGAGTGCCGTCACGCGTGGCTTGTCGGCCAGATCGCCACCATAGAGTTCAAGCTCGGTGATGATGGCCCGGTAATCCTCGTCCAATGTGGGCGAGGTGCCGTCGACCAGATGCAGCAGCACGGCGCAGCGTTCCACATGTCCCAGAAAGCGATCCCCCAGCCCGCGCCCCTCGGACGCGCCCGCAATCAGGCCCGGGATATCGGCCATGACGAATTCGGCATTGTCGATCCCCACGACACCCAGATTGGGATGAAGCGTCGTGAACGGGTAATCCGCGATCTTGGGGCGTGCATTGGAAACCGCCGCCAGAAAGGTGGACTTGCCGGCATTGGGCATCCCCAACAGCCCGGCATCCGCGATCAGCTTGAGCCGTAGCCACAGCGTGCGCTCCACGCCCTCCTGCCCCGGATTGGCGCGACGCGGCGCCTGATTGGTCGAGGTCTTGAAATGCAGGTTGCCCCAGCCACCATTGCCGCCGCGCGCCAGAAGGACGCGCTGACCCAGTTCGGTCATGTCGGCCAGAACAGTCTCCTCGTCCTCGTCCAGAATCTCGGTGCCCACGGGCACGCGCAGCACGATATCGTCACCATCCTTGCCCGTCCGCTGGCGCCCCATGCCGGGCTGTCCGTTCTGAGCGAAGAAATGCTGCTGGTAGCGAAAGTCGATCAGCGTGTTCAGACCATCGACCGCCTCGACCCAGACCGACCCGCCCGAGCCACCGTCGCCCCCATCCGGGCCGCCGAATTCGATGAACTTCTCGCGGCGGAAGCTCACCGCTCCGCCGCCGCCCGAACCGGACCGAATATAGACCTTTGCGAGATCAAGAAACTTCATGGTCTTCCCCTATCGCAAAGGCCCTGCCCTGCTCAATCCAGTTTTCGACTATAGGTCCAGGTGGCCACCTTGGCGCCACGTGCGACCGAAAAGGTTTCGGCATCGCCCAGATACTCGAACCCGCAATTGGTGAGAACCCGTGCCGAGGCCGGATTGTCCTGAAACACTTCCGCGAACATCGTCCGGCAGGACTGCGGATTGGCCGCCACCAGCGCCGAAACCGCCGCCGAGGCGACACCGGAATTCCAGTAGGCGGGCGCCACCCAGTAGCCGACCTCGGACTGGTTGCGCTCCATCCGGGCCAGACTGATGACGCCCATCACCTCCGGCCCGCCCATTTTGGTGCCATCCATGGCCCAGACATCCTCGGTCCGTGTCGGCGATACGGCACGGGCCACGAAAGCCTCGGTCGCGCCGGGCGGCAGCGGATGCGGGATGGACCGCGTATTCATCGCCACCCGCCGGTCGGCCCCGTGCATTTCAATCAGGCCCTTGTCCGACAGACGCAAAGGGCGCAGGTCGAAACGCTCGGTCGCGATCACCGGTTGGGCGAGTATGGGGTCGATCTTCATCCGTCGTCTCCTCCGAAACTGGTCTGGCCTGCTGCACCGGCCGGGACACAACCGTTAGGGCATCCCCGGCATTACTCGTCACCCCTCTCGCCACGCCCTCCCCGGATGCGACGACAGGGTCTTCCCTTGCCCCCTGGCGCCCCCATCTGTGCCACCCTAGCATGGCGGTTCTGTGAACAGATCGGGGCCGGAACGCGCCTCCGGCCTGCCTTGGGGACGGGCCGGAAAAGCAAAAGGGGACCGGCTGCTTTGCCGATCCCCTCGTGTGTCTCACCTGAAGGACGGCTTACTCAGCGGCCTCCGCCACCGGCAGGACCGAAATAAAGGTGCGGCCTTTCAGGCCCTTATGGAAGGTCACCTTGCCCTCGGACGTGGCGAAGATCGTGTGGTCACGACCGATCCCCACACCCTCGCCCGGCCACCATTTGGTGCCGCGCTGGCGCACGATGATGTTGCCCGGAATGGCGGCCTGACCGCCATAGAGCTTGACGCCAAGGCGGCGACCGTCAGAGTCGCGACCGTTGCGGGAGGAACCGCCTGCTTTCTTGTGTGCCATGGGGGATTACTCCTTGGTCTCGGCCGCTTTTTTGGCGGCACGTTTCGGTTTCGCGGCGGCATCGCCAGCGGCGGGCGCTTTCGCGGCCTTCTTCGCGGGGGCTGCCTTCTTGGCGGGTGCGGCCTCGGCCACGGCACCAGCAGGCGCTTGCCCGGTGGCAGCCTTGACGCCGGTCTTGTCTGCGCCCGATGCCAGAATCTCGGTGATCCGGACGAGGGTCAGCTTCTGACGGTGACCCTTGGTGCGCTGCGAGCCATGCTTACGGCGGCGCTTGACGAAATGGATGACCTTCTCGCCTTTGACCTGATCGATCACTTCGGCCTGCACGGCCGCGCCTGCCACCATCGGTGCACCCAGAACGGTCTTGTCACCGCCCAGCATCAGCACCTCGTTGAATTGAACAGTCTCACCTGCGTCTGCGGCCAGTTTCTCCACGCGCAGCGTATCGCCGGCCTGGACTTTGTACTGTTTGCCGCCGGTTTTCAGAACCGCGAACATATGTCTTTCCCTTTGTTGCCGCGTCCTGTGGTCCCCCTGAGGGCGTTTCGGCGGGATCTTGTCACCTTGCGGGCAGGATCCGGTGCCACCTCGAACAGCGCGCCCTTGCGGGCGATGATGAATGATATGCACGGCAAGAGCATCGCGCCCTTTCCGAGATGCGGGCTTATGCGGTGCATCCGGCAGGAAGTCAAGCGCGATATGGCAGAAAACACCCCAGCGTGACGCCCCGCGATCAGAGATCCTCGCCCAGCATCTGGCCCGCGACAGCCGCCCCCAGAGCCCGCGACAACTCGCCATACATCAGGTCGAACGCCTCGAAAAGCGCCCGGTTCATGGCCCGTCCCGACTCGGTCTTGGACAGGTCCGCATAGGCATTGATCTGCTCGGGTGCCAACGGCTCATAGGCCAGCATCAGAAAGGCATAGATCCACTCGCGCGTTTCGGCGCGGGTATCGTCCTCCTGCGCCCAGACATCCGAGACGATATCGGATTCCGACATCTCCATCGCACCGCCATCGACCAGCCCGCGATAGAACAGCATATTCGCATTCAGCGCCCCCATGACGTTGAAGCCGATCAGGTCATTGACTTCGATATAGGCTTCGATGGCGGACAGATGCGGGTCTATGTTGCGGGGGCTTCGCGCCTCGAGATCGGGGGCGACCTGCCGGAACGCGGCGCGCGCGGCTTCTTCCACATCTTCATCCATGAAGGCGCGCCGGGCGGCGATTTCAAGCGCGACGATCTGCTCCCCGGTCTTGCCCTCGAAAAACGCGACCAGCGGTTCAGGGTCGGCGCTGCCGAAGGCGGCGATGAACTGACGGCGCACCAACGCAGTCATCTTGTCCACATCATAGATGCGATCCACCTGCATCTCCCAGGTTGACCCGCCTTCACCGGCCAGCATGTCCCGCTCCAGCTCTGCGCCATAGGCCAGCCCTTCCTCGCGCATGATGGCGATGATCTCGTCCAGACCCATCACCTGCATCAAGGCGGTGACGCGCTGCGCCTGCGCGGGTGACACGGTTTCGGCCTTGGCCCAGACCGGAGGCAGACACAGCATCAGGATCAGCGCCAGCACGCGCCACCCCCAGGTCAGGGAAAGCGCCCCCCGCATCTCAGAGTTCCTCGCCCGGGTGCAGATCGGCCATCCGTCCGGCCAACACCTCGAAACGGTTCGCCATGATCTCGTATTGAATGGCATTCATCAACTCGTAGACACGCTGCATGTCGGGATGCTCCAGCGCAGCGACATAGGTCTCAAGATCCTCATCACTGAAATCGCGGTAGACATAGGCCGATTGCGCCAACGACGCTTCACGCATGCTTTGCCGCAGCGTGGCACGCTGATCCTCCATCAGCACCCGCAAGGTCGCCTCGTCCAGTTCCATCGGAACCACACCAGCAGCCGAGGCGCTCAGAAGAAAGCGGATCTGGATCTCCTCGACCGCGCGCACCGCGCCGTCCTTCGGGTCAATCGCAGGCCCCATCCGTTGCAGGATCTCCAGACGCGGCGCGCCCTGCCGCAGCAGGTCGGCGATGATCTTCTCGCCCTCAAGGCGCGGCATGTCCCCGTCATCGGACAAATGCGCCGCGTTCTCGACCGCGACCAGTCGCTGCCCCAGATCCGAGGCGTAGAACTCCACCGCATGGGTCAGAAGATCATCCGTCAGCGCCTTCTCCAGGATCTCAAGCGCCATCTCGCGCATCATCGCAGGATCGAAAACCTCCGCCACGGTCCGGGTCCAATCGGCCCCGAATTCCGTCGGCGTCCGCCCCAGCATCAGCGGCGCGTCCCCCGCCGACAGGGCTATGGAATCAAGCGCCGCATCAAAGCCGGTGACGGTCAGGAATGCCTCAAGCCTATCGGTCTCCTGCACCTGCGCACGCAGCGGCGTGACAAGCACCAATGCAAGGCCAAGCGTCGCCACAAACGCGCGCAAGCCCTGCGAAAGGGTCGACGTGGCGGGGAACGGGCCGGACAGGCCCGGTACCTTTGACAACATGGAATGGCTCTCCTGGTCGGGCTCGGGGATCGGTCCCGAACATGTATTGTTTCTGCCTTGGCGCATATGAACATCCAAGACCTTACCGACAAGCCTAAGCCATTTGTCCGCACGGGCAATGCAAAACCGGGTGATCGCCGCCCTGCCCCGCAGCAACGCCCCGGAAAGGCTCCCTTCAAACGGGCTGGAGCGCGATGAAAATTCCCCAAAAGCCCCCTTGCCACCCGCTGCCGTTGGGATTAAACGCACCCACCAGACCCCCACGGAGAGGTGGCAGAGTGGTCGAATGCGGCGGTCTCGAAAACCGTTGTCGGTGCAAGCCGACCCAGGGTTCGAATCCCTGTCTCTCCGCCACCTTCCCCCTTGCGGGGTGAATTCCCCCACAGATTTATCTCGAAGGCGGCGCACCGCTGGGACGCCGTATCGCGTGACGCCATACCTCTTTGGCTGGCGTTGATTGCGCCTCATGCGCGCGCGCCGGAAATCCGGTCACTTTGCCTGCCTTTTCGTATTCATATAGCGCAACCACATGTTTGGTCTTGACAGAAATGAAACCCGCAAAGATGTTTCTACACAAACAATAATAACGACCAAGACAGACAAGAAACTGACGCATGGGAGCCGGTGAATACCGGACCTCGGGCACCACCCAACAGGAGAGACATATGTTGAAACTCACGACTGCACTGGCCGTCACATTGGCGGTTGCGCTACCCGGCGCGCTTTTGGCACAGGACAAGACCTTCCGGGTCGGGCTGATCACCCCGCCGGTCCATGTCTGGAACAAGGAAGTCGATGCCATGGGCGTCACGCTGGGCGAGATGTCGGGCGGGCGCATGGCCGTGACGGCCTTCCCGTCGGGGCAGCTGGGCAATGAAGAGACGATGCTGCAACAGCTGCAGACAGGTGCGCTTGACATGGCCTGGCTGACGACAGCAGGGCTTACGGTGCGCGTGCCGGATCTGGGCGCTTTGCATGCGCCTTTCCTTGTCGACAACATCGCGGATGCCGCCAAGGTGCTGCGCTCGGATGAAGCGCGCGAGATTCTGGACGCTCTGCCCGCCGCGACCGGCACCGTGGGCCTGTGCTATGCCATGACCGGCATGCGCCAGATCATGACCAAGACCCCGATCGCCTCGGCCCAGGACCTGAACGGTCTGCGCTTCCGCATCACGCCCGCCCCGCCGATCCAGAACTTCTTCGAAATGTTCGGCGCGGCCCCCGCCCCGATGCCGCTGACACAGGTCTATGACGCGCTGGCCAATGGACAGATCGACGCCATCGACATGGATCACGAATCCATCCTGAATTTCGGCTATTTCGATCATGCCAAGAACATGCTGGAAACCAACCATCAGATGTTCGGGATGGTCGCACTGATCTCGGGCCGGGTCTGGGCGCAATTGTCGGACGAGGACAAGAAGATCGTGCAGGACGCCGCGCAGAAGCATTGCGATCAGACCATCGACCGGTTCGTGTCGGAAGAGGACAGCAAGCTGGACCGTCTGAAGGCAGTCGAAGGCTTGACGATCACGGAAGATGTGGGATCCGAATTCTTCGGTGACATCGTGACCCGCTGGGATGCCGAATGGGCCGCCAAGACGCCCTATGTCGCCCGTCTGCGCGCGTTGACAGCCGCGTTCTGATCTTTTCAAGATTCCGGCAAGGATACCCCTCCTTGCCGGACCCCCTTTGCATGAAAAGCGCCCCATGATTCCCATGACCTTGTCCAAGCTCTCGGCCGGGCTGAGCGCCCTTGAACGCCTCGTTCTGCGATGCCTCATCGCGGTTCTGGCCCTGTCCGTGCTGATGAATGTGTTGCTGCGGATGATCGGCATCACGCTGGCCTGGGCGGATGAGGTCGGGGTCTATGCCATGGTCCTGTCCGGCTTTGTCGGCGCATCGCTGATGCTGCGCGCCCGGATCGATCCCGCGGTTTTGTTGCTGCATGAATTCCTGCCACCACAAGCCTGCCGTGTCTTGCGGATCAGCGTTTCGGCATTGTCCGCCATCTTTGGCACCCTGCTGGTCTATCTGTGCCTGCGCTGGTTCGATCCGGTGCAGATGATCAGCGTGGGTTTCGACATCAATACCTTTCAGGCCGCGACGTTCAATTTCATCTATACGGACCGGACCGCCATCACGGGGACGCCGGCCTATCTGCTCTATCTGATCATTCCCTATTTCGCGGTGGCGATCACGATCCATGCGCTGACCAATCTGTGCGAGGATCTCGGACTGCTCCAGCGTCCGATGGACCCCGCCGGCCTTGCCATGGACATGACCCAATGACCGCTTTCGCCTTTTTCGTGATGGTTCTGATCGGCCTGCCGATCGGCCTTGTGCTCTGCGCCTCGGCTCTGGTGTTCATCCAGACCTCCGGCAATGGCGTGCTGCTGGACAGCTATGGGCTGCAACTGTTCAGCGCGCTGAACAATTTCGGTCTGCTGGCCATCCCTCTTTTCATCCTGATCGGCGAGTTGATGAACGGCACCGGCATCACCCAGCGCCTGATCCGGCTGGCGGCGGTCTTTGTCGGCAACCTCAAGGGGGGGCTGGCCTATATCAACCTGATCGCCAACATGATGGTGGCCTCGATCCTCGGATCGGCCACGGCACAGATCGCGATGATGACGCAGGTCATGGTCCCCGAGATGGAGAAAGCGGGCTACCGGCGCGATTTCTCGACCGCCATCACCGCTTTCGGCGGGCTACTGGGGCCGATCATTCCTCCCTCGATCGTCTTTGTGGTCTATGCGGTGCTGGCGCAATTGGCGGTGCGGGACATGCTGCTGGCAGGGCTGCTGCCGGGGATCATCCTGACGGGCCTGTTCATCGGCACGATCGCAGTGCTGGGCTACTGGCACGACTATCCGCGCGGTGAGAGCATCAGTTGGAGCGCACGCCTGCGCGCCCTGCGCGACGCGGCCCCGATGCTGCTGATCCCGGCGATCATCATAGGCACGATCATGGGCGGCTACGGCTCCCCGACCGAGGCGGCAGCTCTGGGGGCCCTCTGCGCGACCATTCTGGGCCTGTTCTTCACAAAGACCCTCAAGGTCAAGGATTTCAGCGCCATCCTGCTGCGCACTGGAATCAACTCGGCGCTGGTGCTTTTCCTTGTGGCAGCGGCGGGCGTATTCTCCTGGGTGCTGGTCTTTGGCGAGGTCCCGCAGACCGTGGCCGCCTGGATCGAAACCGTGGCCAAGACACCGACGGCCTTCCTGCTGCTCGTGCTCGTGATCCTGCTGTTGGTCGGCACCGTGATCGACGGGATCGCGGGGCTGATCATGGTGGTGCCGATCCTTTTGCCCATCGCGACTGAGGTCTACGGGATCAATCCAATCCATTTCGGCGTCGTCGTATCGATCAACCTGATCCTGGGGCTGCTGACACCGCCGGTGGGCATCGGTCTCTATATTGCGTCCAATGTCGCCAAGGTCAGCCCGATCAAGGTGTTCATCGTGGCCCTGCCCTTTTTCGTCGTGACCCTGCTGGCCTTGGTCCTGTTCGCTTTGGTGCCGCAGATCAGCTTGGCCTTCATCTGACACACATGAAAAAGCCGCCCCGGCCAACGGGGCGGCTTTATCTGCGAGCGTGGGCCGTGATCAGCCCCGGCGGCGACGTCCACCACCAACACGGCCACCCCGGCTGCCATCACCCTCGACAGCAGGCGCGCGGTTCGCACGGATCCATTCCGCCCCCGAAGGATCGTTGTTCATCAGGAAATTCGCGGCCCGGATCGCCTCCAACTCGGACCCTGCGCGCGGGCGGGTCGATCCCAGCCCGGTCAACTGGCAGAACAGTTCCAGATCCATGTCGTCGGGCACGATGATCCCGGCTTCCGCCAGTGCCAGCTTCTTTTCCTCGATCTTGGACATCGGCACCGGCAGCGCAATCGGGTTCATGATCGCGGATGTCATACCTGCGGTGATCGCCATCGGCAAAAAGGCGTTGTTGATCCCGTGGCGGTTGGGCAGGCCAAAGCTGATGTTCGACGCGCCGCACGTCGTGTTCACGCCCAGTTCTTCCCGCAGGCGACGGACCAGGGCAAAGACCTGCAAGCCAGCCGTGCCCATCGCGCCGATCGGCATCACCAGCGGATCGACAACGATATCATGCGCGGGAATGCCGAAATCGGCGGCGCGCTGCACGATCTTCTTGGCCACCTCGAAACGCACATCGGGGTCTTCGGAAATGCCTGTGTCATCGTTGGAGATCGCCACCACCGGCACGTTGTACTTCTTGACCAGCGGCAGCACGAATTCCAGCCGCTCCTCCTCGCCGGTGACCGAGTTCAGCAGAGGGCGTCCCTCGGTGACCTTCAACCCTTCCTCCAGCGCGGCAGGCACCGAGCTGTCGATGCACAAAGGCACATCGACCAGACCCTGCACCAGTTCCAGCATCTTGCGCATAAGCGGTGGCTCGGTCTCGTTCGGGTTGGGATTGGAGTTGTAGACAACACCCGCATTGATATCCAGAACCGTGGCCCCGGCGGCGACCTGCGCGATGGCGTCCTTTTCGACGGTCGAGAAATCGCCCGCCTCAAGTTCCGCCGCCAGCTTTTTGCGCCCGGTCGGGTTGATACGCTCGCCGATCACGCAGAAAGGCTGGTCAAAGCCGATGATTGCGGTCTTGGTCTTGGATTCGATGATCGTGCGGGTCATGGGTCAGCTTGTCCTTGAATTCAGTGAGAGGCGGCCTGCGCAGCAGGCACGCCAGAGCGCCCGCCATGCTGGATCGCCCAGTTGGCATTGGTCGAGATCCCGCCAAGCGGGAAGAAATGCACATGTTCGATGTTGAAATCGGGGTTGGCGGCCTTGTGCGCGGCCAGCTCGGCCAGAACCTCGGTCGGTTCATAGGGCAAAAGCAGCTTGGAGACATCCATCGCCCGCTTCTGCAACACTTTCAGGCTGGGACCGACACCGCAGGCAATCGCAAACTTGATGAGGGTCTGCAACTTGGCAGGCCCCGCGATACCGATATGGATCGGCAGGTCGATGCCGTCCGCGCGCAGACGGTCCGCCCATGCGATGATCGGCTTCGCCTCAAAGGCAAACTGCGTGGCCAGCGCCATTTTCGCATCCGTCCGCGCGGAAAACGCCTGTTTCCAGCGCAGCGCCTCCATCACGATACGGTCGCCGCCATCTGTGTCGATATCGCGGTTGCCCTCAGGATGGCCCGCCACATGCAAACGGGTGAACCCGTCGAAAAGACCGGTTTCCATCAACTGCATGGAACTGTCGAACTCGCCCGCAGGTGTGCTGACACCGCCGCCCAGAAGCAGCGCCTGATCCACTCCCGCCTCACCCTTGTAGCGCGCGATCCAGTCAGCCAGCGTGGCCCGATCCTTGATGATGCGTGCCGGGAAATGCGGCATGACCGGATAGCCATCCCGCGCCAGACGGCGGGCGGTGGCGACCATGTCCTCGATCGGCGTGCCTTCGATATGGGCGATATAGACGCGGGTGCCTGCGGGCAGCAGCGCGCGGAAATCCTCGACCTTTTCGGCGGTGCGGGGCATCACCTCGATCGAATAACCCTTCAGAAAAGCCTCGACCTGCGCGTTCACCGGGCTGCTGCCCTGCGCGCTGCTGTCGTCACGTTTGCGGAAATTCAACAGAGCCATTGCGGCCTCCCACAGGCGCGGCGTGGACGTGCTCATTCAGCAGCGGCCCATCCGTCATTGGCGATCAGAGCCTTGATCCGGTCCTGATCATATGCGGCCTCAAGCCTTGCGGCCTCGGCCTCGGCGATTTCCGAGGGATTGTCACCCTCGACCGAATAGGGGTCAGCCTTGCGCCACTCGGCCAGATAGTCATCTGTTCCGGCCGCGCCCGTCTTCATCGCAGCCCGGTCGATGGCCTGCTCGAAACGCTCGGCCAGCTGCCGCTTGGCACCACTGCGGCCCCGGCCCACGATGACCTGGGCCGGAATGTCGCGCCAATAGACGATGGTGACGTCGGGCATTGCGTGATTCCCCTTGTTCGGTTCGCCCTGTCTACTGCCCTTCGTTTCCGACAAAGGGGCGGTTTTCGACAGATGGGCCGCGCCTTGCGACCTCGGACCATCTACACCGGAAACGGGTCCCCGCGCTATGGGGCGGGATCGGAAAAATCCTAAAGATCATCTTGAACGAAGCGGGACGCTTGCGCGCGGGGTCTGTTCTCACTACTTTGGAAGCAACTCGAAATGGAGGGCGTATCAATGACGCCCAAGCGTCCCGAAGGTGCGGGCGCGTTCCCGAAACCGGTCGAAAGCCCCGCGCCGACACCGCCCGATGCCACGCAGCTTTATGCTGCGCTGGATCTGGGTACGAACAGTTGCCGCATGCTGATTGCCCAACCCAAGGGCAACCAGTTTCATGTGGTCGACAGCTTTTCAAAATCGGTGCAGCTTGGCGCCGGTCTGGAAAGTTCAGGCATGCTGTCCCGCGCCTCGATGGCGCGGACGGTGCAGGCCATGCGGATCTGCCAGCAAAAGCTGAAACGCCACAAGGTCAAGCGGATGCGGCTTGTGGCGACCGAAGCCTGCCGCCGCGCGCGCAACGCGGGCGAATTCATCCAGCAGATCAAGCGCGAAACAGGGCTGGAGCTTGAGATCATCCAGACCGAGGAGGAAGCCCGCCTCGCCGTAATCTCCTGCGCGCCGCTCGTGTCCACCAAGACCGAACAATTGCTGGTCGTGGATATCGGTGGCGGTTCGACCGAACTCGTGTGGATCGACCTCTCGCAGGTCGCCCCCCGCGAACGCCCCCGCGCCATCATGCGGCTGCATGCGGGCTTTCATCCGCCCGAAAGCCCCTTTCCGGCGGCCAAGGTCGTGGACTGGATCTCGGTGCCCCTTGGGGTGGCGACGCTGCGCGACCAGTTCAGCGATGTCGAGGATGACGCCGCGCGCTTTGCCCTGATGAGCTGGTATTTCGAAGAGAACCTCGCCGAATTCGCCCCCTACAAAGACGAGCAGAAGCGCGAGGGGTTCCAGATCGTCGGCACCTCCGGCACGGTCACCACCGTCGCCGCCAGCCATCTGGGCCTGAAACGCTATGACCGGACCAAGGTGGACGGGCTGCGCATGACCTCGGACCAGATTGACAAGGTGATCCGCAACTATCTGGATCTGGGCCCGCTCGGACGGCGGCGCGACCCGCGCATCGGACAGGACCGTCAGGCGCTGATCATGTCAGGTGCCGCGATCCTGCAGGCGCTGCTGCGCCTGTGGCCCACCGACCGGTTGTCGGTCGCAGACCGTGGCCTGCGCGAGGGTCTGCTTTACGCGCAGATGAGCGCGGATGGCGTGCTGGAGGACGGGCCGTTCTGATCCTGCGCGGATCGCGCATGGCGCAGCGGTCGGAATTTGAGTATTTGAAGAACGATGAATGGGCCGGATGCGCCCCTGCGGAGCGACGATGACCGACAAGAAGAAGACACCGGGCCAGAAGACGCCGGGCAAGAATAAGCCAGCCGGGGCCGCCAAGGCCACCTCCGGGCGCGGGCAGCGTGACCTGACCGTCAAGGTCAAGACCGCGCGCGGGCGCAAGCTCAGCTCGACCCTGTGGTTGCAGCGGCAGTTGAACGATCCTTATGTCAAACGCGCCAAGGCGGACGGTTTTCGGGGGCGCGCAGCCTACAAGATCCTTGAGCTGGACGACAAGTATCGCTTCCTCGTGCCGGGCGCCCGGGTGGTGGATCTGGGCTGCGCACCGGGGGGTTGGTGTCAGGTCGCGGTGCCGCGCGTCAATGCGCTGGGAGAAAAGCAGGGCAAGCGCGTCGGCACGATCCTTGGCATCGACCTGCAGGAAGTGGAGCCGATCGCGGGCTGCGAGATCCATCAGCTCGATTTTCTGGAGGATGACGCCGACGAAAAGGTCAAGGCATGGCTGGGCGGACGGGCCGATGTGGTGATGTCGGACATGGCGGCCTCGGCCTCGGGGCACAAGCAGACCGACCATTTGCGCATCATCGCACTGTGCGAGGCGGCGGCCTATTTCGCTTTTGATGTGCTGGAAGAGGGCGGCACATTTGTTGCCAAGGTTCTGGCCGGCGGGGCCGAGGGCGAGTTGCAGAAGCTTCTGAAACTGCGGTTCAAGAAGGTGGTCAATGTGAAGCCCGCCGCGTCACGCGCCGACAGTTCCGAGAAATTCGTGGTCGCCACCGGCTTCAAGCGGGATGTCGACGATCAGGAGGTCGTGGATGCCGACTGATCCATCAGGCTGGCCGCCAGTGCTGCGGGAGACGGGAGCGGCATAGCTTCCGCCTGATCGCTGCGCAGATGCAGACGATGCAGGGCGCGTGTCGCCAGATCCTGCTGGCGGATCATCTCGAACAGGCGCGCGTGGCGCAGGTGATCGGAACAGGTGGCGGGCTGAGTTTCCTGCTGCTGGGCCGCACGCCGCGCCCTTCGGCTCTGCCGCCACTCCTTTGAATTGCTGTGCACGTCAACCCTCCTGAACCGGGGCACGCGCCGTGCCCGAAGGGTCATCTGCACCGCAATTCAGACCATTTCCGGTGCGAAAGAGGCACTTTTCAAAGGCAGCGGGTCATCCGGCGTCGCGTAGAAAGGCATGCACGGCATTGAATACCTGATCCGCCTGCGCCTCGGCATTGATGAAATGGGTGCCGTTCGCGATCTCCACATATTGCCGCCGCGCGGCACCCACCCTGTCGAACAGTGCCAGCGCATCGCTGCGGGTCGAGGTCGGGTCCTGCGCGCCGCGCAGCAGCATCACCGGACAGGTCAGTTGTGCCGGATCATAAAGCGGACGCGCATTGAACGCCTCCCACAGATCGAGGAACGTGCCATTGGGCACGCGGAAGCTGGGCGGGTCGGTCTGATCGGCCTGCCCGTCATCGGCCAGAGAGGCCGCGACAATGGCCTGAAGGACCGTCTCCTGTCGCCACCCTTCGGCCCCATCGGGGATCTGCGCGTCCCAACGGGCGCGGGTCGATGGCAGATCGACGCGGCGATAGGCCTTGAACGCGTTGAGCCGTGACGGATCAGCCGGATCAGCCAGAACCTCAAGCCATTCTGCGTTGCGCTCCGCAAAGATCGGCGCATAGAGAACCAGTCGCGCCACCTTGCCCGCCCCTGCCCCGATGGCATAGCGCGCCGTGGTGATGCTGCCCCAGGACCAACCCACAAGCGCGACCGGGCCACCACCATGGCGCGCGGCGATCCAGTCCACCGCGTCGCCGATATCGGCGATCGCCTGATCGCCTGTCGCATAGGGCAGCGCGTCCTGCGGGACATCATCGGGCGTCGACCGCCCATAGCCGCGGATATCCAGCGCATAGGGTGACAGCCCCGCATCCACCGCCGCCTGCAACCAGTTCACGCCCTCATGCGGGATGTCATAGAGCCTGCTGGAGAAGGTCGCGCCATGCACGAACAACACCGGCCTGCCCTGCCCTGTGCGAGACCGCAGATGCAGGTTCAGCCCCGGTGTATCGGTCGAGGGGATGAAGTGACTATCCGCCGTATCCAGCGCGCGCCAGTCCATGGCTCAGGCCACCTTCAACACGATCTTGCCGATATGGACCGAGCTTTCCATTCGCGCATGGGCCTTTGCCGCGTCCTCAAGCGCGAATTCGCTGTCCATCACGGGGCCGATCCGCCCAGCGGCCAGATGTGGCCAGACCTCGGCCTCCAATGCGCGGGCAATGGCGGCCTTGGCGGCATGCGATTGCGGACGCAGGGTCGATCCGGTCACGGTCAACCGGCGCGTCATGATCTGGGTCATGTTCAATTCGACCGTCGAGCCTTGCAAAAAGGCGATCTGCACCAGCCGCCCATCATTTGCCAAGGCGTCCAGGTTGCGCGGGATATATGAACCACCAACCATGTCGAGGATCAGATCCGCTCCGCCCTGATCCTTCATCGCTTTCACAAAATCAACATCGCGGTAGTTGAACGCAGCCTCCGCGCCCAAATCGGTGCAGGCCTTGCATTTATCCGCAGAACCCGCCGTGGCAAAGACCCGCGCGCCGCGCAGAACGGCCAGCTGGATGGCAATGGTGCCGATACCGGACGAGCCGCCGTGCACCAGAAACTTTTCTCCGGCCTTCAGCCCACCACGCATGAAGACATTGGTCCATACGGTAAAGAACGTCTCGCACAGCGCCGCCGCGCGATCCATGCTCATGCCTGCGGGCACAGGCAGCGCATGATCTGCTTGCGTCACGGCGTATTCCGCATAACCGCCACCGGGCAGCAGCGCCGTCACCGCATCGCCCACAGCCCAGCGGGTCACACCTTCGCCCACAGCCGCCACATGCCCGGCCGCCTCCAGCCCCGGCAGGGGCGAGGCATCGGGGGGCGGCGCATAGTTGCCCGCGCGTTGCAGCGCATCGGGCCGGTTCACACCCGCATAGGCGATACGGATCAGGATCTGGCCGGGACCCGGCTGCGGCACCGAAGCCGTCGCGGGCTTGAGCACCTCGGGCCCACCGTGAGAGGAGATTTCGACAACGGTCATGCTGGAGGGGATCTGCATCTGGGTCACTTTCGGAATGTCATGTCAAAGGATGACAGCGCCGCTGGGGGGCGGCGCTGTCCGTGAAGGGGCGGCCCTTTATCAGGCGCGGCCCGTCACTTTCAGGAACTCGTGCAGCATCTCGCCCACGCGTCCGCAATACTTGGGGTCCTGCTTCGAGAAGTCATCCACCACTTCCAGCGAATAGCGGCGCAGGTTGTCTTGCGCTTCCTGATCCAGCTGGGTCAGCTCGCCGCCCATCGCCACGAAATCCTGCTTGCGCAGCAGATCGCGGTGCAGGAAATGCGCCGAGGCATCGGCGGATGTCGCGCGCACGATCTCGTTGAAGGTGGCCTTCAGCTCGTCGCCGATGCTGTTCCACTGCTCCAGCCCCACCATCACCTCACCGTTCAGATGGCCCAGCAGGTCGGGCTCGACGATATACTTGTTCACCTCCTGGAAGTTCATGCCCCAGCCGGTCGAGGTGGACCCCCAATGCGCGCCTTCCACAACGCCGGTCTGCAGCGCCTGATAAAGCTCGCCGCCGGGGATCGACACAGGGGCCGCGCCCATCTTGGCGAACACCAGCGCCGCCGCCCCGGTCGAGCGCACGCGCCAGCCGTTGAAATCAGCGGTCGTGCGCAGCGGTTTGTTGGAATAAAGCGTGAGGCCCGCATAGGACACCGGACCAGCCTGATAGACGCCCTGCTCGGCATAGGCTTCGCGGATCACATCCAGCGCACCCATCTCGTAGAAGAAGGCGTGCATTTCCTCGTGCCGGTCCCATGCGCCGATATGGCCGTTAAGATGGCCCGCGACAGGCATCCGCCCGATCCAGTAGGCCGGATAGATGAAGGCGCTTTCCAGCAGGCCACGCCGCACGGCGTTCAGCACCTCGCCCGTGGGCACGATCCCGTCATTCTGCACGGGCGTGATGGTCAGCTCGCCGCCGGTGGCTTCGGTGATGCGGTTGCAGAATTTGACAAAGACATCTTCGTAATACCAGTTGCCTGTCGGCCAATGCGTCTGCATCCGCCAGGTCACATTGCCCTGCGCGATGGCAGGCGGTGCGGCCAGCGCGGTGGCCGCGGCGGCCCCTGCGGATGCGGCAAAGAAACCGCGGCGGGACAGGGTCTTGTCGGTCTTGGTCGTCATGGTCGTCTCCTCCTCTGGGTTAATTTTTAGTGTCGTTCAAGGTCACATCACCGCGCCGGAATGCCGGTGAAGGTGGTGATGGTCTCGGGGAACAGGAAAATCAGCGCGCCTGTCAGCAGCATCAGGATCAGGAACGGGGCCACGGCGCGGTAGATCGCAGTGATCGGCGTCGTGGGGCTGAGGCTCTTGAGATAGAACAGGTTATAGCCGAAGGGGGGCGAGATATATCCGATGCACAGGTTCAGTTGGAACAGGATGCAGAACCAGATCGGGTCAAAGCCCAGCTGGATCACGATCGGATAGAAGATCGGCAGCACCAGCAGGATGATCCCGATCGGGTCAAGGAACATGCCCAGCACCAGCGTGATCGCCTGCATGATCAGGATCATCACCAAGGGGTGCACATCCATCCCGGCCAGCATCCCGGTCATGAAGGCCGTACCGCCGCCACCGCCATAGATGGCGATAAAGGCCGATGCCCCGAATACGATCCAGATCACCATCCCGGTCATGGTGGCAGTCGCGTGGCTGACCTCGCGGATATACCGGATCGTCAACTCGCCCCGCACCGCAACGGAAAAGACCACCGCCGCAGCCCCCACGGCAGCCGCCTCGGTCGGCGTGGCGATACCCGCAAAGATCGAGATCAGCACCGACAGGATGATCACCAGCGGCAGGATCACGGATTTCAGCGCGGCCACGCGCTCGGCCAGCGGGGCCCGCACATCGGCGCCCGGTGCCAGTTCGGGATGCATCCGCGCGCGAATGCCGACATACAGCATGAAGGTCGCCAGTAGCATCAGCCCGGCTACCAGACCGCCCATGAACAGCCGGCCCACGGATTGTCCAGTCTGCATCCCGATCAGGATCAGCGTGATCGAGGGCGGGATCATGATGCCCAGGGTTCCCGACGCACCGATGGTGCCCAGCACAAAGCTTCTGTCATAGCCGCGCTTCTCCATCGCGGGCATCCCCACCAGACCCGTGGTCACGGTGGATGCCGCGCAACTGCCGGTCATCGCCGACAGCGTGGCCGCAAAACCCGACGTTCCCAGCAAAAGCCCGCCCGGCGTGCGCCCCGACCACAGGTAGAAGGCGTGATACAGGTCATTGGCGATCCGCGACTTGGCCAGCGCCACGCCGATAAACACGAACAGCGGCACCGCCGACAGAAGGATCGACCACATGTTGCCGAACATGGTGGTGACAATGGAATACATCCCGTTCGGCCCGAACATGAGCGCGCCGAAGATCACTGCCGTGCCCCCCATGGCAAAGGACAGCGACACGCCGGTGATGATGGCGAACAGCACAAGGCCGAACATGCCGATGGTCAGAAGTTCAGGGCTCATGCCGGTTCGCTCCGCTTGACGTCCGCATTGGGGTTGATGATGAGGATCAGGGACCGGATCGCCTCGACGATCCCCTGCGCCGTGATCAGCGCCGCCCCCAGAAAAAGTGCCAGCTTGATGGGCCACATCGGATGCCCCAGCGCGCTGTCATCGCGCTCGTTGAAGGACCAGGCATCCTCGAAGAACAGCCATCCCTCGCGCGTCAGGATAACGCCCCACAGGATCAGGAAGGCATAGTTGAACAGATCCAGCCCCGCATTGACGCGCGGATTGCTGGTATTCAGCAGGATATCCACGCGCACGTGATCGCGCTTGATCAGGGTATAGGCCCCCACCAGCACGAAATAGGCACCGAAAATGCGCTGCGTATAGCCATGCGCCCAAAGGGTCGGCTGGCCAAAGCCGTAGCGCGCCACCACCTCGAAGCAGAGCACAACGATGCCTGCCCAGATCAGGAAGCTGACGGTTTTTCCGATGAACAGGTTGATCTCGTCGATCAGTCTGAGAAGGATCATGAACTGGTCCCTTGGTTGGAGGAAGCGCGGGCGATGACCTCGCGGGCGCGGGCGGCGAAACGGGGGGCAAGTGCACCAAGGCTCGCCGCCTCGTCCGAGGCCGCGCTGCCCGCGCGGGCACGATCCGCGATGCCCACAAAAATCACGGCAAAGCGGAACATGGCGAAGCCGATATGGAAGGGTTGAAGCGGTGCCGTGGGCCGGGCATGAGCCATGTATTCGGCCACGAACTCATCCTGTGTGGGAATACCGCCCGCGGCCCAGTCAGTGCCAAGGATGCCACCATATTCATCCGGGGCGGAATTCCACGGCATCACGCAATAGCCCAGATCGGCCAAGGGATGGCCCAGCGTCGACAACTCCCAGTCCAGAACCGCGATCACGCGCGGCTCGGTCGGGTGATACATCAGGTTGCCCAGCCGGAAATCGCCATGCGCAATGCTGACCGCGCCATCATCGGCAGGAATGTTGGCGGGCAACCAGTCCATCAGCCAGTCCAGATCGGCGATCCGTGGACCGGGACTTTCCGTATACTGGCGCCCCCAGCGCGCAAACTGCCGCGCGAAATAGTCACCGGGCTTGCCGAACCCCTCCAGCCCCACCTGATCCGGGCGTACCGCATGCAATCGCGCCAGCGTGCGCGCCATGTCGAGATAGATCTCGCGCCGCGCGGCAGGGGACATCCCCGGCAGGGTGCAGTCCGAAAACACCCGCCCCTCCAGCCGCTCCATCACATAGAAGGGCGTGCCAAGGATGCTGGCATCTTCCTCAAGATACAGCACCGGTGGAACCGGAACGCCGGTATCAGCCAAGGCCCGCAGCACGCGGAACTCGCGTTCGATCGCATGGGCCCCGGGCAGGATCGGCCCGGCCGGCTTCTTGCGCAGCACCAGCCGTGTCCTGCCCCATGTCACGAACCATGTCGGGTTCGACTGCCCACCGCTGATGCGCTGCGTCTGCAGGTCCTGCCCGTCCGGCCATCTGTCGGTCAGCCACGCCTCCAGCGCGGTCAGGTCAAGATCGGTCATGCCGCCTCCTCGGCCCGCGCGCGGTCACGCAGGATGAACTTCTGGATCTTGCCCGTCGCCGTGCGGGGCAGTTCCCCGAACACGAACCGTTTCGGTCGTTTGAACCCCGCCAGATGATCGCGGCAAAACGCATCCAGTGCGCCGGCATCAAGGCTGCGTCCCGGCTTCAATTCGACATAGGCACAAGGCACCTCGCCCCATTTCGGATGGGGCGCGGCCACAACAGCGGCCAGCAGAATATCGGGATGGCGGTGCAACACCGTCTCCACCTCAAGGCTCGAGACATTCTCGCCGCCCGAGATGATGATGTCCTTGGCCCGGTCCCGGATCTCGATCTGGCCGTCAGGATGCATCACCGCCAGATCGCCACTGTGGAACACCCCGCCGCGAAACGCCTCTGCGGTCGCCTCAGCGTTGCGGTAATAGCCCGCCATGACCGTATTGCCCGTCAAGACGATCTCGCCCATCGTCACGCCATCGCGGGGCACATCCGCCCCCGTATCGTCCACCACACGGGCGCGTCCGGCGGTCAGATGCCGCATCCCCTGCCGCGCCAGATCGCGGGCGCGGGCGTCCAGATCGGCAGGCGCCTCATCGCCCGGATCGTTGATCGTGGCGGGACCATAGCTTTCCGTCAGCCCATAGAGATGCGTCAGGTCGAACCCCAGCGCCTCCAACCCCGCCAGCAGCGCAGGCGTGGGCGCAGCACCCCCCGTGCCCACCTTGACGCGGCGCGGCACCGGGCCACTCGCGTGGTTCAGCAGCATGTACAGCACCACCGGCGCGCAGCACAGATGCGTCACCTCGCGCGCCACGATGGTATCAAGGATCAGCGCCGGATCGACACGGTCCAGACAGACATGCATCCCGCCCGCCGCCGTGACCGCCCATGTATGGCACCAGCCGTTGCAATGAAACATCGGCAGCGTCCACAGATAGCGACTGTCGGTCGTCAACCCCAGTGCCAGCACATTGCCAAGCGCATTGAGATAGGTTCCGCGATGGGTGAATACCACGCCCTTGGGCCGCCCTGTCGTGCCGGATGTATAGTTCAGCGTGATCGCCTGATGTTCGTCCGCGACGGCACCACGCGGGTCCAGCGCAGGCACATCCCCGTGAAAGAAGTTCAGCGCAGAATGATCGGCAGGCGTGTCACACAGCATATGCAGCGGCACCGGACAGTCCGGCAGATCGGGCCGCGTCGCGGTTTCCGCCAACAGCAGCTTCGCGCCCGAATGATCAAGGATATAGGCAATCTCGCCGGGATCGAGCCTTGTGTTGATCGTGTTCAGCACCGCCCCCAGCGCGGGCACGGCGAAATGCGCGGCCAGCATCTCGGGCCGGTTCGTCAGGATCACCGACACCACATCGCCAGCGCCCACGCCCTGCGCCCGCAGCCAGCCTGCCATCCGCGCGACAAGCTGCCCGAATTCCGCATAGGTCCAGACATGATCGCGCCATGCCACGCCGGGACGGCCGCCATGCACCTCCAGCGTGCGGGCCAACAGGTCCAGCGGCGTAAGCGCCTGTGTATTGGCCGCGCGCGGGGCCAGATGCGGATCGGTGAACATTGCGCCTCCTCCCAAAGTCGCGGTTCAGATGTCAGTCACTCACGCCTCGCCGGGCAACCAGCGCCAGAAATCACGGCCTTCCTCAGCCAGATGCCGGTTCAGCACCATCTGATGCACCTCGTCCGCGCCATCGACCAGACGCGCCTGCCGTGCATAGCGATAGATCCATTCCAGCACGGTATCCTGCGAATATCCCCGTGCACCATTGATCTGGATCGCCACATCCGCCGCTTTATGCAAAAGGTTCGCGCAGTGGATCTTGGCCATCGAGACCTCTTTCTTGGCGAAGCTGCCCTGATCCAGCGCCCATGCGGCCTTCATCACCAACAGGCGACCGATCTCGATCCCCATGGCCAGATCGCCCATCTTGATCTGGATGCTTTCGCGGTCCGACAGGCGCACGCCAAACCCGTGGCGGTTGCGCGCATATTCTCCCGCAATCTCGGTGCAGCGTTTCGCCAGCCCCAGCCAACGCATGCAATGGGTCAACCGCGCCGGTCCCAGCCGCATCTGCGTGACCTTCAGCCCCATCCCCTCGCCCATGATCACACGGTCGGCGGGCAGTTCCATATCCTCATAGACCAGCTCGCAATGCCCGCCATGTTCCTCAGGCCCCATGATCGGGATACGGCGGTCGATGCGCCAACCCGGCTCATCCTTGTGATGCAGGAAGGCCGTCAGCCCACGGCGCGGATCGTCGGATGTGCGTGCCAACAGGATAAAATGGCTGGCATCGGCCGCCCCGGTGATGAACCACTTGCGCCCACGAATGACATAGGCATCGCCCTTCTTGCTGGCCGTGGTGATCATCATTCCCGGATCAGACCCGCCCCCCGGATGCGGCTCGGTCATCACGAAGGAGGACCGCACCTCCCCGCGCACGATCGGGTCTAGCCAGCGTTCCTTCTGCGCCGCTGTACCCGCCTGTTCCAGCACCATCATGTTGCCATCGTCCGGTGCCGCCGAGTTGAAAATCACCGGACCAAAGATCGAGCGGTTCATCTCTTCATAGCAGACGGCCATTCCCATCTTGCCCAAGCCCTGTCCGCCGGTTTCAGGCTTGAGTTGCAGACACCACAGCCCCTGTTCCCGCGCCTTCTCGCGCAGCGGTTCCATCCAGTCATAGGCGATGTTGTCATGCGCGTCCCAAGCGGCGCGATTGGCCTCGACCGGCAGGATCTCGTCCTCGACAAAGCGCGCGATACGGGCGCGGAAATCCTCGATCCGGGGGGAAATGGTGAAATCCATGAATCGCTTCCTTACAACGATGAAACAAGATGACCGCCATCGGCCACGATCTCGGTGCCGGTCATGAACCGGCCCAGATCAGACACCAGCAGCAGCAGCGGCCCGTCCAGATCGGCAGGCTGGCCCAAGCGGCGCTGCGGCACCCGCCGGATCAGGGCGCGGCCCGCGTCCGAGGCAAAGAAATCACGGTTCAGCTCGGTCTCGATATAGCCGGGGCACAGCGCATTCACGCGGATGTTGTGCCGCGCCCATTCCAGCGCCAGCGCGCGGGACAGTTGCACCAACCCGCCCTTCGACGCCGCATAGGCCGCGACATGCCCGGCCACACGTTTGCCAAGGATCGACGCGACATTGACAATCGCGCCCCCCTCACCCTTGGCGGCCATGGCGGCGGCGGTGATCCGCGCCACATGGAAAGCCCCCTTGAGATTGGTGTCTATGATCCGGTCAATGTCATCCGCCGAGTGATCCAGCGCCGACGCAGACAGCGTCGTGCCTGCGTTGTTGATCACGATGTCAAAGGCTCTGTCCTTGAGCGCCCCCTTGACCGAGGCCGGGTCGGCCACATCCATCTCAACGGCTTCTGCCCGCCCACCTATTGAAGCAATTTCATCGCAAAGGGTCTGCACCCGGTCCAAGCGCCGCGCAGCGGCGGTGACATGCACGCCCTGCCCCGCCAGAAGCCGCGCAAAATGCGCGCCAAGGCCCGAGGATGCTCCCGTCACAAGGGCAGTTTTGCCGGGCAGACCCGGCCAGATCATGGAATGTGCGTCGGATGCCGCCATGGTCGTCAAAGGCCTCCCCTCCTTTTCGGACGTGGTTCACACAGTTTTTCGAGCGAGTGTTCGATATATAAGCTAGAGTGGGATTCGCATCCGCGCAAGCCCCCTCTTGGTGTTTGGCCCGGATGCCGCTAACAGATTGGCAGAGGATCACGACAGAAAGGCAGTACGCGTGCTGGACATTGACGATCTGACGACCGAAGCGCTGTGCCGCTACATGCTTGACCGGCACCGGGACACAATCTCGGTCCAGAAACCCGAGTTTGCCCTGCGCAAGCTCAATGTCATCATCGCGGCGGCGCTGGATCTGTCCAATCGCAAAGGGTTTCAGGCGATGTCCCTGCGCGACCTGTCCCGCGCCTCGGGCGTGTCGATGGGCGGGCTGTACGCTTATTTCGACAGCAAGACCACGCTGCTGAACATGATCCTGTCCGAAGTCACGGCCGCCGTGCAGCGGGTGCTGTCCACCCCGCCGGATAAAGTGCAGGGCGATCCGGTCGCCCATCTGAACTGGCTGATCGCCACCCATGTGCAGATGACCGAACAGATGCAACCCTGGTTCACCTTCGCCTTCATGGAGGCCAAGAACTTCCCCCCCGCCGAACGGCGCAAGGCGATCGACAGCGAGGAGTTGACCGAAAGCTATTTCGCCGCCGTGTTGAAGGACGGTATGGCTAAAGGCGTGTTCCGCCCCGATACCTCGCCCCTGCTGGCCGCGCTGATCAAGCCGCTGTTGCAGGACTGGTATGTCAAGCGCGCCAAGTACCGCCGCCGCCGCGTGACCATCGACACCTATATCGCGACGGTGCAGGATTTCGTGCAGGCGGCCTGTCTGGCGGATCAGACCCACAAGGACCAGCGCGCCACAGCCTGAACATCCCGGATAGGAAATGCCCATGAAAGACGAAAGCCGCGATCTTCTGACCAACAGCCATTGGGGCACCTATTGGGTCGATGTCGCGGATGGCCGCGTCTCGGGCCTGCGCGATTTCGAACAGGACCCCGACCCCTCGCCCATCGGGCATGGCGTCGTCGATGTGCTGGACGATCCCTTGCGCATCACCCGCCCTGCCGTGCGGCAAAGCTGGCTGGATCACGGGCCGGGTGCCCATGGCGACCGGCGCGGCTCCGACCGTTTCGTCAGCGTCAGCTGGGACGAGGCCGAACGTCTGGTCGCCGCCGAACTCGACCGCGTGAAAACGCAATACGGCAATCAGGCGATCTATGCGGGCAGCTATGGCTGGGCCAGCGCCGGGCGCTTTCACCACGCGCAGGGTCAGCTCAAACGCTTTTTGAACTGCATCGGCGGCTATACAGGCTCGGTGAACACCTACAGCTATGCCGCCGCCGAGGTGGTGGTGCCCCATGTGATCGGTGATTTTCTGGGCCATCTGGAACGTGCAACATCCTGGGATGTGCTGGCGGATCACTGCCAGCTTTTCGTCGCCTTCGGCGGCCTACCCCTGTCGAACGGCCAGATCGGCCAAGGCGGCACCGGCGCTCATGTGCAAAAGGGCGGCATGCTCGCCGCCCATGCCAATGGCTGCCGCTTCGTCAACATCTCGCCCCAACGCTCCGACGCGCTGGAGGCCCTGGGCGCCGACTGGCTCGCCCTGCGCCCCTCGACCGATGCCGCCCTGATGCTGGGGCTCGCCCATGTGCTGCTGACCGAAGGTCTTTGCGACCGCGCCTTTCTGGACCGCTACACCACAGGCTTCGACCGTTTCGCCGCCTATCTGACCGGCGCCAGTGACGGCACACCCAAATCAGCCGACTGGGCCGCCGCCATCTGCGACCTGCCCAGCGATCAGATCCGCCAACTGGCCCGCGACATGGCAAAGCACCGCACCATGATCGGCATCTCCTACTCCCTCACCCGGCAGGATCACGGCGAGCAACCCTATTGGGCCGCCATCACCCTGGCCGCCATGCTGGGACAGATCGGCCTGCCCGGCGGCGGTTTCGGATTTGGCTATTCGGCCATGAACAACAACGGTCTGGAACGGCGCTACCTGCCTTATGCCGCCTTCCCCCAGGGGCAGAACCCGGTCAAATCCTATATTCCCGTGGCGCGCATCACCGACATGCTGGAAAACCCCGGAGGGACGGTCGATTACAACGGTCGCCGGCTGACCTATCCCGATGTCAAGCTCGTCTGGTGGGCAGGCGGCAACCCCTTCCACCACCACCAGGACCTCAATCGCCTGCGCCGCGCATGGGCACGGCCCGACACAGTGATCGTCAACGAATGGTGCTGGAACAGCCTTGCGCGGCACGCCGATATCGTGCTGCCCTGCACCACCGCGCTGGAGCGTGACGACATCGCCATGACGCGCAAGGACCCCTATATCACAGTCATGGACCGCGCCATCGCGCCGGTAGGCGAGGCCCGCGACGATCACGCCATCTTCCGTGGCATCGCCGCGCGGATGGGGATCGAGGATGCCTTCACCGAAGGGCGCAGCGCAGATGACTGGGTGCGCTGGCTCTATGACATGTCGCGTCAGGCCGTGGCGCGCGGCGGCGTGGAACTGCCCGGTTTCGACGATCTGAAACGGCAAGGCTGGGTCAAGGTCGCTGCCCCGGCCAAACCCACGATCCTGATGGAACGCTTCCGCAGCGATCCCGACAAACACCCCCTCAAGACTCCCAGTGGCCGGATCGAGATCTTTTCGGACACTGTCGCAGGCTTCGGCTATGACGATTGCCCCGGCCATCCCGTCTGGCTGGAGCCTTTGGAATGGCTGGGCAAGTCAGACGACAAGGCCCCGTTGCACCTGATCTCGACCCAGCCCAAGACCAAGCTGCACTCCCAGATGGACCATGGCCCCGTCAGCCGTGCCGCCCGCATCGACGGGCGCGAACCTCTCACCATGCACCCCGATGATGCCACCGCCCGTGGGCTGACAGCAGGCCAGACCGTCCGCATCTTCAACGCGCGCGGGGCCTGTTATGCGGGTCTGGTGATCAGCGACCACGTCCGCCCCGGCGTCGTCCAGATCGCCACAGGCGCATGGTATGACCCCGATGGCGACACCTGCCTGCACGGCAATCCCAACACGCTCACACCGGACAAGGGCACGTCGAAACTCGCCCAAGGTCCCATCGCCCATAGCTGCCTTGTGCAGGTCGAAGCCGCCCCCGACGCCCCCGCCCCTCGCATCGACACGCCCCCGCTCGCCTGACCCGGCGGCCAACCGACAGGACCATGCCATGACCGATACCGCCGCCCTTTCCGCCATCCGCGAGGCTGTCACGACAGGCTGGGATCGCCAGATCGCCACGCTGGCCGATTTCGTCCGTATCCCCAGCCAGCGCTTTCAGGAAGGCCCGGCGCAGGATTTCATGGCCGATGCCCTGCGCGCCCGCGATTACGAGGTCGATGACTGGACCATTGCCCTGTCCGACCTGGAACCCCTGCCCGGTTTCGGCCCGATCGAGGGTGACTTCTCTCACGCCCGCAGCGTGGTGGGCACCCATCGCCCCAAAGGTCCCGCCACAGGGCGCTCGCTTATCCTGCAAGGCCATCTGGACGTCGTGCCCACCGGCCCGTTGGAGATGTGGGCCAGCCCACCCTATGACCCGGTCATCCGGGACGGCTGGATGCACGGGCGGGGTGCAGGTGACATGAAATCGGGCACCATCGCCGCCCTGTTCGCGCTGGATGCCATCCGCGCCGCCGGATTCGAACCTGCCGCCCGCGTGCATTTTCAATCCGTGATCGAGGAGGAATCGACCGGCCTCGGCGCGCTCTCGACCCTGCAACGGGGCTATCGTGCCGATCTCTGCGTGATCCCCGAACCCTCGAACCTGTCGATCAACCGCGCGCAGATCGGCGTTCTGTGGTTCAAGCTGCGCGTGCGCGGGCGCCCCACTCATGTGGCCGTGGCAGGCGAGGGATCGAACGCGATCACGGCGGCCTTTCATCTGGTGCAGGCGCTCAAAGGGCTTGAGGCGCGGTGGAACGACCGGGCCGCGCAGGACGCGGTCTACAGCGATGTCCACCATCCGCTGAACTTCAACGCAGGCAAGATCGCGGGCGGCGACTGGGCCAGCTCGGTCCCCGCATGGTGCGATGTGGATTGCCGCATGGGCCTGTTGCCGGGCTGGTCGCTGGACGCATGCAAGGCCGAGATCGCCGCCTGCATCGCAGAGGCGGCGCTGGCCCATCCATTCCTGTCCAACAACCCGCCTGAGGTGGTCTGGAACGGCTTTCAGGCCGAAGGCTATGTGCTGGGCGAGGATGCCGCCCCCGGCCTTGCCACCATGCAAACCGCGCTGCGCGACGCGAAAGGCGCGGACACCCTTCTGCCCGAACACAAGATGACCGCGCTCACCGATACCCGCTTCTACGGGCTTTACTACGGAATCCCGTCCTTCTGCTTTGGCCCACGCGCCGAAAGCATTCATGGCTTTGATGAAAGGGTGAACCTGCAATCGGTGCGCGAGGTGACCGAGGTTCTGGCCCTTTTCATCGCACGCTGGTGCGGGTTGAACCCCATCAAGGGCTGAGCACCCGTCCGGGCCTACGCCACGTTCAGGCGTGTTGCACCCGCAATAGCTTTTGGTCCGTCCAGCGGCCGCAGGGCACAAGATGCGCGCAAATCCTGTCCTCGCTTCCCCCGGAAGGACCATCGGGCGGTATCGCAAGACCCGGCAAGCCAAGCTACATGCTGCGGCAGCCAAAGACAGGCCTGCCCATAATGGGCAGGTCCCCCGGCGACATTTCCGAGCGGCATGATACTGCCAGCCCCCATGCGGCTTGGAGAGACCATCATGAAGACATTCCCCTTTTTTCTGGCGGGCGGCGCTCTGCTTCTGGGGGGCGTCGTGGCCCTTCTCAACCCATTGGCGGCCACCTTCACGGCAGAACAGATCGCGGGCTGGTTCTTCTTGTTGTCTGGCGGGCTTCAGGTTTTTGCGGGGTTGCGGCAGGGACGACGCCCCGGATGGTGGCCCTCCATCCTGCTGGGTGGTCTGGGGCTTGTTGTCGGTCTGTCCCTCCTGCTGCGACCTTTGGAGGGCATCATCTCGTTGACGCTGCTGGTTGCGGTGTTCTTCCTGATGTCCGGTGCGGCCAAGATCGGGCTGTGCTTCGCGCTGACAAGACACCCGTCATTCTGGTTCATGCTGCTGTCCGGGGCGATCTCGATCCTGTTGGGCGCCGCCATTCTCGCCGGGTTTCCGGCCTCGGCCGGGATGGTTCTGGGCACGCTGCTGGCCATTGACCTTCTGACCTCGGGTGTCGCCCTGCTCGCCCTCGGCCTTGCCGTGAAAGCAAGACAGACCTGATGCGGGATCGCGGATCGGTTGTTCTGCTTCACGGGCTCAGCCGCAGCGATGCGTCGATGGCGGCCATGGCCACGGCGCTGGATCATGCGGGATACGCGGTCGTCAATCACGACTATCCCTCGACCACCGCCAGCTTGACCGCGTTGGTCGATGAGGTCGGCAAGGCCATGGCCGCATGCCTGTCATCGCCTGTCAGCTTTGTGACCCATTCCATGGGCGGCATCCTCGCACGCGCCTATCTGGCCCGAAACCGGCCCGTGCAGATGGGGCGCATGGTGATGCTGGGCCCACCTAACGGCGGGTCCGAGATCGTGGACCTGTTGGGCCACTATCAGGTTTTCGCATGGCTGAACGGTCCTGCCGGAACCGAACTTGGCACAGGACCTGCAGACTTTCCCCATCGCCTGCCGCCGCCCGACTATCCGCTGGGCGTGATCGCCGGAAACGTCTCGCTCAATCCGGCCCTTTCAGCCCTGATCGAGGGGCCGAATGACGGCAAGGTCTCTGTCGCCAGCACAAGGATCGCCGGGATGGCGGATCATGTCGTGCTACCGGTCAGCCATACCTTCATGATGCTCAACCCGCTGGTGATCGAGCAGACAATCCATTTCCTGCGCACCGGTCGCTTCGATCACGCCTTGACCCTTGCCAGAGCGGCCCGCCGGATCGGACGACGGGCGGGCGCACGCCTGAAACACCGCTTCGACACCTTGGGTGACCAAGGCTGAACGCCCGAGGACAGGCCGTTCACAGTCCCTCCTGCACCAGACGCTCCCTGATCCGCGCAATCTCGGCGGCGGTTGCCCCATGCGGCTCCAGCAGCGCAAGCCACCCGTCCAGATAATCATTCCCCGCATAGACATGACCGAACCCGGCAGGCGTGCCCGCCGCAGTCACCATATCGACGACGGATTGCAGGAACGAGATCACGGGCACCCAGACCAGCCCCTCCGACACATCGAGCGGGCGCGGTGGCGACATGATGGCGGGCCTGCGCAGCAAGCTGCCGGTCTCGAAGAAGACGATCGGATCGGATGGATACTGAAGATAGACGACGCGCAAAGGCCCCCACGGCCCATAGGTGATGTCCGCACCGTCATCCTGCGTCATGAAGCGGAACATCCGCCCGTCGCTGTACCGGGGGTGCCAGACGGAACTGTCGGGGTTGCGCGCCTTGACGACCACGTTCCAGGTGCGACTGGGAAATGGCGGACCGGCCCATAGCGCGCCATGATAGGGATCGGCCATGATATCATAGACATCCACGGACAGATCCGAGTTCAGCGCCCCAAGGCTGAGACCAAAGAGGTAAAGCCGCGGGCGGTCATCGGCAGGCAATACGCTCCAATAGCCGTAGATGGTCCGGAACACCTGCCGGGCCGTCTCGACCCCGCGGTCCGGCTCTACCAGCAGCGACAGCCAGCTTGGCAGATAGGAATACTGCACCGACACCGTGGCCACATCGCCGCGCAGCAGATATTCCAGCGGCATGATGGCCGCCGGATCGACCCAGCCGGTTCCGGTCGGCGTGGCGATCACAAGGTATCGTCTTTGGAACGCGCCGGTGCGGATCAGTTCCTGCAGGGCCAGTGCGGCGCGGGCTGCCGGGCCTTCGGCGGAATTGACGCCGATATAGACGCGGACAGGTTCAAGGGCATCCCCTTGGTGCAGCGCCGCGATATCCGCCTGCCCGGGCGGTGCCTGCACGAAGTCGCGGCCCTGCGCCCCAAGGCTGTCCCAGCGCACATGCGAGCCCAGCCCCCCTGACTTCAGCGGATCATCCGGCGGCACGGACCCCGGCGGGATCAGCGCATCCATCTGCGCATAGGCCGCGTCCATACCGTCCACCGCACCCCGCACCAGAACGCCCGAACCGATCGACCAGAACAGGCCAGAGGCCAGCACAAGACCAAGGATCAATGCCACCCTGACCGGCAGAATGACCAACAGAACATTGGCCGCGATGATGGCCGCGCGGCGGAACACCCGCCCCAGCATGACAAGCACCAGACCGACGCTCATGGTCAGCATAAGCACAAACAGACGATGCACGGTTTCCACCGGCGGCAGCTGCATCGCCGCCCGTGCACTATTCGCCCATGTTGGCAGGAACCACAGCCCATAGGCGACCAGACCCACGGCAAGACCGAAGCCTGCAAATCCGATGGCCCGCGCCTTAGCCCCGTCCTGCGCGGTATCCTCGCCGGCACCAAGCATCCGCGCCAACGCCGCCAGCCCCGCACCGATCCAATACCCAAAGGAGACGGCAAATCCTGCAAGGATTCCTTGGCCCAGTTCGCTGCGTGGCACCATGCCGGGCAGAAGCGCTGCCACAAAGGCGAGCGCCGCAAAGACCGCGCCAGCGACCGAGGGGCCAGACAAAAGGTGCTGATCAACGATCCTGCCCCGTCGGACAGCGCGCTGCACGCCGACTGCCTCTGTCAGGTCCTCCCCCTGTTTCACAGTGATGTCCGCTTTCTCTCAAGGGCCCGGCGCATCCGCCGGAATGCAACCTACACGCAAGCGCGACAACGGGGTGCTCAAAATGAGCACCCAAAGACATTCATTCGTGGTAAAATACTCTCTCATAGGATGATTTTTATTTTCACTTCCGACACAGGGAACCGGTTCATGACGGCACAGCCTTGTCGCACCATCACCAATTTCAAGCCCGCCGCCAGCAGCAGCCAGCGTCTGACGGATGTTCAGAAAAGGATCGAGGCGTCCTACTTTCCGGTCCAATACGCCTTCGTTCAGTTCTTCACCGAACATCTGGTGGATCTGGTTGACACCTTCGAGGGCGATCTGACGCAAATGCTGGTTCTGGCTGTTCTGGGGCAGCGCCGCCTCGAAAGCCAGTTCGATGGACATGACGAAAGCCAGTGTGGCAAAGCCTGCATGTCCGCCTCGCGTATCGCCGATGTTCTGCATCTGCCCAGACAGACAGTGAACCGCAAGCTTGCCGCGCTCAAGGCCCGCGGCTGGATCGAGAACCACCCCAAGAAAGGCTGGTATATCGTGGGCGATGCGTCGCATTCTCCGGCAAAGGCGGCCTTCAGCGATTTCGAGGACCGCTTCAACAAAAGGCTGGCAAGGCTCTACATTCAACTGCGGCAAGAGCTGCAAGCCTGAGCACCTGCCTTGCTCCGCCTGCTCAATTTGAGCAGGCATCCTGTCGCGCCAGCAGGAAAACGCGCGCATCTTTCCCCGAACGACCGAGAGGGGGAAATTCCGATGCACATCTGCCAGAACAATGGATCACGGCATCCATCGCCGATCACCGCGACAGCCTTGTTGCGGGTCATGGCGATGGTGATGGCGGGAGTCGCCGTCTCGGCCCCTCTGGGCAGCGCGGCATCGGCGCAGGGTATTTCCGACGCACAGCCCTTTGCGGGACGACTGATCGACTCTGTGCGTATCGTGATCGACAATCCCAGCGCGGATGCAGCCTTCAACAGCCGGATCGAGGACAGCGTGCGCCGCGCCCTTGGCCTCTTTCCCGGTGCTGCCTATTCCGAGGATCGGATCGGTTTTGCCCTGGGGTCCGCGCGGCGGAATCCGGCTGTGGAAAACATCGGGCACGAAGGCCTTCCCTCCGCCACAGGCGGTATTGATCTGACCGTGACCGTCCAGTTGCGCGATGGCACGCAACCCGCCACCGGACGCGGCATGGCCGCCACCGGCAAGTCATCGGATTTCCCGCTGATCCTTGACCGCAACGGCACCTATCTGCGGTTCAAGCTGGATGCCTTCGCGCTCTACTATGCCAACAACAACGCGTGGTATGGACGGCCCGACCTGATGCTGGCGGGAAACCCGCTGGTGCAGGGCACGCCCTCGGGGCGAGGCTATGACGACTGGGTTGAAGGCTATCTGCATTACGGGGTCTATGGGATCACACCGATTGGCGACAGCTTGTCCTTCTATGGCGGGCTGAGCGCGATCACCTCGGGGTCTTACGGGCAGGAACTCTTCACCGACAAGACCCGCAGCTACACCTATCTGGAGGACGCCTATATCGGTCTGGTCGGCGGCAATGTGGATGCCGATGGCAACCGCCTGACCTATAACTTCACCGCCGGACGCCAGCGTTTCACGCTCGCCAACGGTTTCCTGATCGCCAACACCGCGGCCAATGGCGACGAGCGCGCCGCCCTTCAGGCGAATGCGCGCTGGTCCTCGGACCTGCTGGTCTTGGGCCAGATCGCCTATAACGACACCAAATTCGAGGCGTTCTACGTCGATCCCGACGAATTGCCGATCCTTGACTCCGACACCAAGATCGCGGGCCTCAACCTTGAAACCAAACCGCTGGCGGGCCTGACCCTTGGGGCCACCTATCTGACCGTGCCGAAGTCGAACACCAATTATTTCAGCCCCACCGGAACAATCGCGGGCGGACGCGAGAATCTGGAACTCTGGGACGCACGCTTCACCTGGCAGCCCAACCCCACGGGTGCAGCAGGGCCCTTCTTCGGGGGCGAAATCGCGCGGCAGACCAACCGGGATTTCGACATGGACGCGCGCGCGGGCTGGGTCGAGGCGGGCTATCACATGCCGCAGGCCAAATGGTCGCCCAGCATCAGCTATCGCCTCTCGTATTTCTCGGGCGATGATCCGGCAACCTCGACCTATGAACGCTGGGACCCGCTGCTGTCGGGCGGCAATGGCGAACAATGGGTGCAGGGGGCCAACCATTTCAAGGTGGTGCAGGACAGCAACGTCATAGCCCACCGCATCCAGGCCCGGTTCCGTGTCGCCCCACGGGTCGAGATCGTGCCCCAACTCTGGGCCTTCCGGGCGGACCAGTTGAACAATATCGGCGGCAATCCGGCGCTGTCGTTCCTCAGCGACAAGGAACTGGGCTACGAGGCGAATGTCACCGTCAAATGGTTCAAATCCAAGAACACCTATGTGCATGGCCACATCGCCTACACCGTGCCGGGCGACGGCGCAAAGGCGGCATTGGGCGGCACAGCGAAAGACTGGCTCAGCGCGATGGTCTTCGTGCGCTACGCCTTCTGATCCGAAAATCTCCTCATTCAGTCAAAAGGATACATCACATGACACAGGACAGCGACACCACCGATGGCATGGAACGCCGCGATTTCCTCAAGGGCTTTGGCATTGCGGCGGCTGGCGGTCTGGCGGGCACGGTGACGGCGACGCAGGCCGAAGCACAGGCCATGTCGCTGGGCTTTGGCCCCTATGCGACAGCATGGAACCCGCAGGATGCCGCGATCCCCGGTCGCCAGAATGTGGTGCCCATCGCCGATGACTATTTCATCCCCGGCCGGTTCGCGGGCAAGACGATCATCGTGACAGGATCGGCCCGCGGCATGGGCGAGGTCGCGGCCCGGCGTCTGGCCAAGGAAGGTGCGAATGTCGTCGGCGTCGATATCCTCCAAGACCTCGGTGCCTCGGTGGTCGAACAGATCAGGGCCGACGGCGGCAATGCGACCTTCGTCGGCGGCGACATCTCCGAAGATGCCACCTGCGCGCAGATGGTGCGCGTCGCGGTGGACACCTATGGCGGGCTGGATGGTGCCATCAACAACGCGGGCGTGATGGACGCCCTCTTCCCGGACGAACCGATCGACTATCCCAACCAGAAAGACCGCGTCATGGCCCGGATCGACGAGGCGGGGGATGAATATTTCGACCGGGTGATCAAGGTCAATGTCTACGGCACCTTCTATGCGATGCGTCACCAGATCCGCCAGATGATCGCGCAGAACCGGGGCGGGGCCATCGTCAACGTGGCCTCGGTTGCAGGCATCCGGGGCTTTGGCGGCACGGTGCCCTATGTCTCGTCGAAACACGCGGTGCAGGGACTGACCAAAACCGCCGCCATCGACTGCGCGGCCTATGGCATCCGCGTCAACTCGGTCGGCATGGGCACGACTGTGACCCCGATGTTCGAACGCGCCTTCGAGATCATCGGCCAGCGCCGCGAGACAGGCTTCGCCGATACCGGCATCGGGCTTTATAAAAGCATGAGCCTGCTGCAATTCAGCGATCAGGCCAAGCGCGGCTCGACCGCCGCCGAACAGGTGGCGATCATGCTGTTCCTACTGTCGCAGGAGGCGTCGAACATCACCGGATCGACCTACAACACCGATGGAGGTTTCACGATCTTCTAAGGTGCAGGCCCGACCCCGTTCCACCTCGTGCGTGGTCGGGCTGATTTCCCCTGAACCTTCCAACCGGAGCATGCGATATGGAAAGACGCGACCTTCTCAAGGGCATGACACTTGCGGCGGGTGCCATGGCCACCACGGCCAGCCTGACCACGCCACCCGCACAGGCGCAGGTTCCGGGCGGCAGGCCGGGGCGCAACGCCTTGGTGCCGATGCGGCCACTGGACCCTGACTATCACATTCCGGGCCGGTTTTCCGGGCGCACCTATATCGTGACCGGTTCAGCCCGCGGCATGGGCGCCGCCGCCGCCATCCGTCTGGCGCGTGAGGGTGCGAATGTGGTGGGCGTGGACTGGCTCAAGGATCAGGGTGAGGCGACCGATGCCGCGATCCGCGATCTGGGCGGCAACAGCGTGTTCATTCACGGTGATATCGCCGACCCCGCCACGATGGAGGCTGCCGTGCAGGCTGCTGCCACGACCTATGGCGGGCTGGATGGTGCGATCAACAATGCCGGTGTGATGGACGGCGTCTACTCGGGCGAGGCAAATGATTACGACAGCCAGCGCCCCCTGATCTTTGCCCGCATTCACGAGGCGACGCAGGACTATTGGGACAATGTTTTCCGCACCAATGCGCTGGGCACCTTCCTGTCGCTGCGGGCCGAACTGGGCTATCTGGTCGAACAGGGCAAGGGCGGCGTGATCCTCAACGTCGGCTCCATCGCCGGGATGACGGGGCTTGCGGGCAACCCCGCCTATGTCGCCAGCAAGCACGCCGTGAACGGTCTGACCCGCAACGCCGCCATTGACTATGCCCCCTACGGCATCCGCGTGAATTCGGTGAACATGGCCGCCACCGACACACCGATGGTGGCCCGCGCGGGTGCCATGGTCGCGGCCTCGATGAAAACCAGTCAGGGGCCGATGATGGGGTCGATCAAGACCAACAGCATCCTCGCCTGGACCGATCCCGAAAACCGATCCGCAACGGTGGGCGAACAGGTCGGCATGATGCTGTTTCTGCTGTCGGACGAGGCGTCGAATTTCACCGGCGGCATCTACGCCACGGACGGCGGATGGACGGCCTACTGATGGGTTCGGGACAGGCCCAGCCCCACAGGCATACCGACCGGATCAAGGCGATGGACGAAGCCTCCTTCGGGATCATCTATGGCGCGGTCACGGTCCTCAGCCTTCTGATCTCGTTCGAGGCACATCCCGCCAGCCCCATCCGAGTGTCCGTCATTCTGTTCGGCTCGGTCACGGCGATCCTGATGTCCAAGGTCTTTGCCGAGGTCATGGCCGGGGCCATCAGGACGGGCGACAGGCCAACCCGCGCCCATATCCGTCAGGCCTGGGACCACAGCCGTGCCGCCCTCGTCGCCGCCAATCTGCCGGCGGTGATCATGCTTGCCTCGGCCTTCGGCCTGCTTGCCGTCCAGACGGCTGTTGCTCTGTCGCAAGGGTTCTGCGTGGCCCTGCTGATGATCTTCGGCGCGCGTGTGGGCTGGGTGGTTGACCGCGCCCTGATCTCTGCAATCCTTGGTGCGTGCTGTGCCGGGGGCCTTGGCGTGGTGCTGAGCGCTGCAAAATATCTCTTTCACTGACAGGGCGTCAATCTTGCGCCACCCTATTCCAGCATGCAGGCGATGCTCATGAAACTCGGTGTCAATCTTGGCTTTCTCCTGTCCGGGCTGCCTGTCGCGCTTGCGGACCCGCATGTGAGGGTTCTCATGGGTCTGGTGACGGCCTTGATCGTCGTGGCAACGGTGTTCTATCGACTGGTCGAGCAATGGGCTTGGATCGACGCCCTTTATTTTGCGGTCGTCACGATCGCGACCGTGGGCTATGGCGACCTTGTGCCGCGCACCGTCCTTGGCAAGCTGTTCACCATCGCCTACATCTTGACCGGGATCGGCCTTTTCGTGGCTTTCGCGGCGGCCTTGACCCAGCGCATGGTGGCTGCCGCCAGACCGGAGGAGAGATGATCCGGCGGTGTCCCATCGTGGGACATTTTTCGAGGCCAATGTTTTCAGACACTTGGCGGCGGCTGTTCAGACAAAATTAACCTGTCGGCCCGCCAGAAGCGCCGCCCGCAGTGGGTGACGCCGCATGTCAGATCGCCGCGATAGCCTTGGCCGAAAGGTCGCGCACGTCACCCGCCACCGCGATCAACTTCGCGTTGTCGATCGCCTGCATGGAGGCCACGGGATCAATCGCGCTGACCTCCACGCCGCCCTCGACCGCGCGCAGGATCACGTTGCAGGGCAGCATCGCGCCGACGCGCGGTTCGATCCCGATGGCCTGATAGGCCATGTTCGAATTGCAGGCCCCGAGGATGCGATAGGCTGGCATGTCGGCGTCCAGCTTGGACTTCATGGTCTTTTGCACGTCGATCTCGGTCAGGACACCGAAGCCATGCTCGGCCAGTGCCTTGCGCGTCCGGGTGTCGATGTCGTCGATATTCGCCCCGGTCATCAACCGGGTGATGGTATAGGTCATGCGGAACTCTCTTTCTGGTTTACTTGCGCAGATACTTGATCAGGGCGGCAATCATCAGACCGACAAGGATCAGGATGACGATCATCCAGAGTCCGCCGAAACCCATGCCATATCCGTTCATCATGTCGAACGTCCTTTCCTACGGTGTGACGTGCCACCCCATGACAACACCCCATGACCTGTGGGGTTCCAGATCCCGGCACCCTGACACGCTATCGTGCAGGGGGAACGTCACCTGTGACTCTATCACATGCAGGGCTGCCGATGTGACAAATCTGCTTGCCCACCATGCCGCCCATAGGAGGGCGAAAGCCTCAATTGATCCCGTTTTCGCGTTGCAGGGCGCGGATATAGGCGACGATATCCATCACCTCGGCCCGCGTCACACCCGAGACGGGGGGCATGTCGCCAAAGCGCCAGTGATGCGCCCGCACGCCATTCTGTGCGGCCAGAAGAAAGGACGCATCGCCGTGATGGCTGGGTTCATAGATCTTGTGGACAAGCGGCGGTGCGATATCCTGCCTGCCCTGCGCGTTTGTCCCGTGGCAACTGGCGCAGGCGGCATCAAAGGCGCGCTGTCCCATCTGCTCTTGTTCGGTGAAGCTGGCGGGGATCTGCACGGCGACCATCGCATCCCCTGCAAGCGGAGCGTCGGTCGTTTGGGTGTCAGGGGGCTGCATCAGAAGGAATGCCCCGGCGGCCACGGCCAGAAGAGCAATCCCGAAGAGGGTGCGTTTCATTGAATGTCCTTCATGCCTTGGGCGCGCATCTGACCGTTCAGCGGGTCAGATGCGGCCATGTCGGGTCATGCGCTTATTTCAGCGCGGTGACCTTCAGCTTGCCTTCGACGCGGTCGGCGGTGAATTCGATCTCGTCACCCTCGGCCATTTGGGCGATCACATCGGCATCGGCGCGGAACACCATCGTCATGGCGGGCATGTCGAGGTTG
>NZ_JARAMP010000021.1:0-76648 GCF_028802875.1 Seohaeicola sp. 4SK31
CCGCACGCTGGAAAAGCGGCAGGGGATGCAGACCGGCTGCCCCGAGGAAATCGCCTTCGAACAAGGCTGGATCGACCGCGCCGCCATGGCCGCCATGGCCGAGAAATTTGCCAAGAACGACTACGGAAAATATCTCAAACGCCTTCTGGACTAACCCGATCTTAATCCCGCTGGGCGAAGATGCAGGTCAGAGCTTGTATCCTCTCGCCATGATTCCGGGGTTTGCGTCCTGTCCGCGCGACAGGGCTGGTTGACCACGTCCCGCAGCCATCGGCTGACAGCGATACAGGCCATGTGCGACGCATGGTGGACGGGTATGCTGGCAGGACAATCGGTATTGATCACGGGTGGCGCGGGCTTCATCGGCGCGCGTCTGGCGATGACACTCTCGGACCGTCACCGCGTGACGGTATTCGACAATTTCAACCCGCAGGTCCATGACGCCGTGCCGCAAACGCGGATGCGTCTGGCCCGTCACGGTGTCGATGTCATCACCGGCGATATCCGCGATCCGCGTGAGGTGGGGGCCGCCGTGGCCCGGACCCGCCCGCGTGTGATCTATCATCTGGCGGCGGAAACCGGCACCGGCCAGTCCTATTCCAAGCCCACCCATTACACCGACGTCAACGTGATGGGCACCGCGCACCTGATCGAAGCGGTCCGCCGCCACGTCCCGGATCTGCCCCGCATCATCCTCGCCGGCTCCCGCTCCGTCTATGGGGAAGGAAGCTGCATCGACGCGCAGGGTCGCCCCGCCTGCGCCATGGACCGGCGACAGCCTGATCTGGACGCCGGGCTGTTCCAGCCGCGCAGCCGCACCGGCGCCCTGCTGACCCCGGTGCCCACCGATGCGACCTGCCCGATCGCCCCCGCCTCGGTCTATGCCTCGACCAAACTCATGCAGGAATATCTGCTGTCGCAGGCATTCTGGGGCACGCCAACGCGGGTCGGTATCCTGCGCCTGCAGAATGTCTATGGTCCGGGGCAGTCGATGAACAATCCCTATACCGGTGTGCTGTCGATCTTCTGCCGCCAGATACTGGACGGGCAGGTGCTCGATATCTTCGAAGACGGGCAGATCACCCGCGATTTCGTGCAGGTCGATGATGTCGTGCGCGCCTTCGCCATGATGGGACAGGCCCGCGCCATGCCGCAGGAGGTGCTGGATATCGGCGCAGGGCAGGGGGCCACGATCCTGTCGGTGGCGCAGACCCTGCTGGCCTGCCTTGGCGCACCGCCCGACCGGCTGGTCGTGACGGGCGCCTATCGCCCGGGGGACATCCGCCATGCGGTCGCCGATATCAGCCGCGCCGTCACCCTGCTGGGCTGGCAGCCCGACGTGGCGCTGCCCGACGGCCTGGCCCGCCTCGCCGCATGGTCACGCGATCAGGTCAGCTATCCCGCAAGGGCCATCAGCTGAACAGCCATACAGGGATAGGCAAGGACAAGAGGCATACGGCCATGACAACGCACATGATCAGGACGGATCATCCGACCCCGCCCGACACCGGGATTGCCGGATGTGACACACTTGTTGGTCTCTATTCCTTCCCCAAAAGCGGCAATACCTGGCTGCGGGCCATCATCGCCGCGATCTTCCAGGTGCCTGTCGCATCGGGGATGATGGCCGAATATGTGATCGACACCCATATGGGGCAGGCCATCGGCAAACGGCCCTGGCGCCAGTTCGACAGAAGCTGGTGCTTCTACAAATCGCACAACAAGACCCCGGCGATTCCCGATGGCGACAGGATGATCCACCCCGACCGGATCATCTATATCTACCGCCACCCGCTGGATATCTTCACCTCCTACCTCAACTACCTCTCCGGCAACGTCACGGCCCTGTCGCAAAAGGTCTTCGGCTTCACCTTCGACCGGGTCGAGGATCTGACCAAGGCCGAGATGAGCCGCCTTCTCGACCGTTTCACCACGCACGGCACCTTCGATCCGCGCGCGGCCAATCCCTTCGGCAGCCTGTTCGACAGCATCGACAACTACACCGCCCTGCGCGACGCGGGAGGGCCGGTCCATATCCTGCGCTATGAGGATCTGATCGACGATTTCGACACCGCCGTCAGCGCCATCTGCGCCTTTCTCGACGTCCCCCTGACCACGGGCGATCTGGACCGTATCCGCCAGATCTCCGAAGGCTTGACCGCCGGGGATGGCAAATTCTTCTGGAAACGCAAGGTCGGCACCCATCGCGACTATCTCGACCAAAGCCAGATCGACACCTTCTGGCAGCGCCATCAGGACCGGATGCACGCCCTGGGATATCACCGCTGATGCCGCCCCGCACTCGCCAGACAGGACAACCCGAACCGCGACCGCACCCGCCAGAGCCATATGCGGCGGCCATCTACGTCATCCAGCACAAGGCCGAGGCTGCGGCCCATGTCAGACTGGCTCTCACGGACCTGCTGGCCATCGCCACCCGCGTGATCGTCGTGACCAACGGCGACAGCCTGCCCGATGTGCAGGCCACGCTGGCCGGTCTCGACAGGGGGCAACGTGCCACCGTGATCTCGCATGACAGGGATGGCGCGATCCTCTCGGCCTATCGCGCGGGTCTGGGGCGTCTGTTGCGCGACGGGCCTGTCACCGGCCATGTGATCCTGACCGGCTATCACGTTTTCGGCCCGATCCGCCCCGACGGCTGGCGCGATCTGCAGCGCGATGCCGATCTTCTGTCGGCCTATTGGCACAACGCCGCTCTCGACCCGCGCCTGCGGTCCCGTGCCGACATGCCCGACAAACTGCCCTATCTGGACTTCGCGCTGCTCTCGCCCGCGCTGGTCAACGATCCCGGCTTCCAGAAACTCTGCCACGATCTGCCCCTCTTCAACGACTATTGGGATCAGATCGAGCGTGGTCTGGTCCCGCTGGCCCGGTTCCTGCGCGATACCGGCCGCCGTATCGCCTGGGCCATACCGGAGGACGCGATGCAGACCGCCGATCCGCGCCACTATTAGGTGCATCGCCTCGTCGCCGAAGGCGCACCCTGCCTGCCGGTCTCCGTTCTGATGCTGGACCCGCTCCTCCATGACCTGAACGGGATCGACCTGCGCGCCGCACTCGATGGTCTGCGCGCGCGCAATCCTGCCCTCTACAATGCCGTGATGGCCTTTGCGGCGGCGCGCGTGCCGCTGCGCGCCTTCACCACCATCGCCGATCAATACGAGGTGTTAAGCACGCATTACCCCTCGGACCGCGGCACATGGGATTTCGGGCCCGTCGCGGTCTTCATCCATGCCTTCTATGCCGAGATGATGCCCGAATTCTGGGCGCTGATCGCAAAGTTTCCCATGCCTGCCCATCTCTTCCTGTCTACCGCCAGCGATCAGGACAAGGCCATGATCGAAGCCTTTCTGGACGCACAGCAATGGCCCGCCGCCCATCGCACCGTGCGTGTCGTGGCGCAGAACCGCGGGCGCGACATGTCCGCGCTGTTCATCACGTTCCGTGACGTGGCCCTGTCCGGCGATTATCAGGTGGCGCTGCGCCTGCATTCCAAACGAACGCCGCAGGTCAGTCGACAGGTGGCCGAAGGGTTCAAGGCACATCTTTTCGACAATCTGGTTCATTCGCCCGCCACGATCCGCCAGTTGCTCGACCGGTTCGAGGCCGAGCCTGACCTCGGGCTGGTGATTCCCCCTGTCATTCACACAGGTTTCGGCACTTTGGGCCATGCCTGGTATTCCAACCGCGAGGTTGTGCGGGATCTGTCTGCCCGCATGGGCCTGAACGTGCCGCTCGACGCGGATACCCCGGTGGCCCCCTATGGCACGATGTTCTGGTTCCGCATCCCGGCGCTGCGGGTGATGTTCGACTGGCCCTGGCAGTGGGAGGATTACAATCCCGAACCGCATCACATCGACGGTGGCCTCGCCCATGCGCAGGAACGGCTGATCGGCTATGCCGTTCAGGCCAGCGGCTATCGCACCCTCTCGGTCATGACGCCGCAACTGGCCGCGCGCAACTATGCAAGGCTGGAATACAAGATGCAGCTCTTCGCCGCGCGGCTTGCCTCGCATCACCTTCTGGATCAGCTGGCACAACTGGACCGCAACGCCGAAACCTTCGGCATCCGCCTGATCAGGCGGCTTCGTGTGATCTATGGCCGCATCATCCGCCGCTTTCCCGGCGCGCGCGCCTATCTCAAGCCTGTGGCGCGGCGGATCCTGCCCCTGCTGACACCGGGGTATCGCCTGTGACGTCCCACACAGGGCGCGGCGCTGTCACGCAACGAAAAACGCCGCCCAAAGGGGCGGCGTTCTCCAAGTCCTGCGCGGAGTGGATCAGAAACCCAGACCGGCGTATTTGTTCTTGAACTTCGACACACGGCCGCCCGCATCCATCAGACGCGAGGAGCCACCGGTCCAGGCCGGGTGCACCGTGGGGTCGATATCCAGCGACAGCGTGTCGCCTTCCTTGCCCCAGGTCGAATGCATCTGGAAGGTCGAGCCGTCGGTCATCTTGACGGTGATCATGTGATAATCGGGGTGGATGTCTTTTTTCATCGTGCCGATCCTTATGCTTCAGCGCCCGAACCGGGCTTGTAGTTGGCGACTTCTGCGATACGGGCGGATTTGCCGCGACGCGCGCGCAGATAGTACAGCTTGGCGCGACGGACACGACCACGACGCACCACGGTGATGCTGTCGATATTGGTCGAATAGAGCGGGAACACACGCTCCACGCCTTCGCCGAACGAAATCTTGCGGACCGTGAACGACCCGGCAATGCCCTTGCCGTTCTTGCGGCTGATGCAGACGCCTTCATAGGCCTGCACACGGCTGCGGGTGCCTTCGGTCACTTTATAGCCGACGCGGATCGTATCGCCGGCCTTGAAATCGGGAATTTCCTTCCCGAGGGCGGCAATCTGTTCCGCCTCGATCTGTGCGATCAGGTTCATCGCGGGTCTCCTATCTGCTTGCGGTTTGTCCCGCAAAGTTTGCCACGTCCTCAGAGCTCTTGGTCTTCAACCGGGTCCGCCTGCCGAAATTCGGTGCGCCCGCCAGAGGTCAGGTCGTCGTTCCTTGGTGCTGCGTCCCGGTTCATCCGTGGTGCCGAAGAAGGCAACCTGAACCAAAGACATCAGGTCCGATAGACTCAACACAGTCCCGGACGCGCGGGTCATACCGGGCCGCGCCCCCTTTGGCAAGAACCGAATCCCGCGCGATCAGCCGTCCGGCTTGTCTGTCCGCGCCTCATGAGCCGCCCACAGATCGGGCCGACGCGCCTTGGTGATGGCTTCCGATTGCGCCCGCCGCCACGCAGTGATCTTGCCGTGATGGCCCGACTGCAACACCTCGGGGATCACGCGCCCGCGCCATGCGGCAGGCCGCGTATACTGCGGATGCTCCAGCAACCCGTCCGAGAAACTTTCCTCCTCGGTCGAGGCCGCATTGCCCAGCACCCCCGGCAACAGCCGCACCGTGGCGTCAATCAGCGCCATCGCCGCGATCTCGCCGCCGGTCAGGACGAAATCGCCCAGACTGACCTCCTCGATCGCATAGGCCTCCAGCACCCGCTCATCCACACCCTCGAACCGCCCACACAACAGCGTCACCCCATCCGCCGCCGCCAAGCGCCGCGCCATGGCTTGCGTCAGCGGCGCCCCGCGTGGGGACAGATAGATCACCGGCCAGCGCCCCCGCGCGCCCTCCGCCGCCGCATCCAGCGCATGACCCAGAACATCAGGCCGCAGCACCATCCCGGCACCCCCACCCGCGGGCGTGTCATCCACATTGCGATGCTTGCCCTCGCCAAATTCCCGCAGATCAATCGTCCGCAACGCCCACCGCCCCTCGGCCAGCGCCTTGCCCGTCAGGCTCTCGCCCAGAACACCCGGAAAAGCCTGCGGCACCAGCGTGATCACCTGCGCCACCCAAGCCCCCGCCAGATCAGGCGTATCCGTCACCAACTCCCGCGGACGCAGCGTCGCGCGGATCGACTTGCGACCATGGGATTTCAGCGGGGCAGGGCCCTCGGGATCGTGTTCTTGCGTCATGCCAACCCCATAGCGCCTTTTCCACCGGGGCAAAAGATGCCCGATTGCGGCCACTCCACCACCGGCCTAGGGTCGCTGCGACTGCTGCAGGACCAGATGCACCGATGACCGATGACCGCACAAGGCTGGCCGATGCCGCCCGCGCCGCATGGCAAGAGGCCGCCCCGCGCCTTGAGCTTGAGGCCAGGGCCTGCGCGACCCAGATCCTCAGCGCGCGGCGCGAAGCAAAGGGCGGGCGCATCGTCATGCACATCATGCCCCGCGACGGTGCCGACAGCCTCATCCTGAAACTGCGTCTCGGCGGCGACCCCGCCGCGCTGGAACAGGCCGCCCGCGCCTATCGCCTTGCCGCCACCAGCCTTGCAGGACAGCCCGGTCTGGCGGTGCCGCGCCTCATCATGACCCTGCCCGCGCATCACGCGCTGATCCTGTCCTACAGCCCCGGCACCGACGCCCGCAGCCTCTTGGCGGACAGCACGAACCCCGACGATCATATCCCGGTCCTGCGCGCCGCTGGCCTCTGGCTGGGCGCGCTGCACCGGGGACAGCCAGCCGCCCCCGCTGCCTTCGACCCCGCCCCCGCCTTGCGCGGACAGGCACGGCGCGCACGAACGTCCGTGGCACCCCGCCAAACGGCCTTGGCCCGTCTGATCGCCCGTGTCCGGACATTGGCCGTGCCACTGCCTGACAGGACATGGCCCCAAGCCGTGATCCATGGCGACATGACGCTGGGCAACCTTCTGATCGCCCCGGATCAGATCACCGGCATCGACGTCGAGAATGATACACCCGCCCCGCGCGCACGGGATATTGCGATGCTGCTGATCGACCACGAACTCTGGTTCGGGCATCACCCCGCCGCGATTCAGGCCTTCTGGCAGGCCTATGGCAACGACCTGCGCCATGATCCGCTGCTGCGCTTCCACATCGCCCTGCGACTGGCCCGTCTCTGGTCCGACATGCCCGCGCACCCAACCCAAGCCAGCCCCCGCCGCGCGCATCTCTGGGCCGGGCTTCAGGCCATGACTGCCCGTCTGGAAAGCAAGGACGCAAGCTAAGCCCTGGCCGCCTCTGACACCATCGGGCAAGTCAGCGGTCTGATGTCGCCCGCGTGCCAAGGCTGCACACTTGCGCTTGCAACACCCATTGGCGTGGGGTGCGCGGCGTCTTGCATCTGCTGTGAACGCGGCGCAGGCTGAACACGCAACTGGATGGAGGAAACCGATGCCTGTCTTGAACCGCTTTGCCGAAATGCTGCCCGAGATTTCAGCCTGGCGGCGTGATATCCACGCCAATCCCGAACTGCGTTTTCAGGAGCATCGCACGGCGGCCTTTGTGGCAGCCAAACTCAAGGAATTTGGCTGTGACGAGGTCGTGACCGGCTTCGGCGAAACCGGCGTGGTCGGCGTGATCAACGGCAGATCAGCCACGTCCGGCAAAACCATCGGCTTTCGCGCCGACATGGACGCCCTGCCGATCCATGAGGCGACCAAACTGCCCCATGCCTCGACCGTGCCGGGGAAAATGCATGCCTGCGGACATGACGGGCATACCGCGATGCTGTTGGGGGCGGCGAAATATCTGGCCGAGACGCGGAATTTCGACGGTCGGGTCGTCCTGGCCTTCCAGCCCGCCGAAGAAGGCGGCGGTGGCGCCCGCGCGATGATCGACGCAGGCTTGATGGAACGGTGGGGCATCGCAGAAATCTACGGCATGCATAACATGCCCGGCATGCCCCTCGGCGCATTCGCGGTCCGCACCGGGCCGCAGATGGCCTCGCCGGACAAGTTCGAAATCATCGTGCGCGGCACGGGCGGCCATGGTGCCATGCCGCACAAGGGCGTGGATACGACATTGGTGGCGTCACATATTGTTGTCGCCCTGCAATCCATCGCGTCCCGCAACATCAATCCCATGGCCAATGTGGTGGTGTCGGTCTGCGGCTTTCGCACCGAAACCGACACATATAACGTGATCCCGAACTCTGTTCACATGCGCGGCACGGTCAGGACATTCGAGCCCGCGGTGCAACGCCTCGTGCGGGCCCGCATCGACGCGCTGGCCACGGCGACGGCTGCGGCCTACGGCGCGGTGGCCGAGGTGACGCATACCTCCGGCCCGCCCGCGCTGGTGAACCACGCGCGCGAGGCGGATCTCGCCGCCGAGGTCGCGCTGTCCGTCGCAGGCGTGGCACAACGCGATCTGGAGCCGACAATGGGCGGCGAGGATTTCTCCGAAATGCTGCTTGAGCGTCCCGGCGCCTATCTCTTCATCGGCAACGGCGACAGCGCCGATCTGCACAACCCGCATTACGAGTTCAATGACGAGATCATCCCCGTGGGCTGCAGTTGGTTCGCCGCAATGGCAGAACGCCGCATGCCGCTGGCCTGACGCGCGCCGCCGGGCGCGCAGCAACGCATCTGCCAGATCGCCCCGACAAGCGGAAAGGGACGCAGTCCCTCTCCGCGCCCCCTTTCATCTTGCCAAAAATACTCGAAATCCACCGGGCGAAGCCGGGATCAGCACAAGCCGTCTTGTCCTGCCCCCTGCGCGGCAATCCGTTAAAATATGGTAAACGCGGGCGCGTAACGCGTTGAAAACACACAATCCGAAAAATGTCCCATCGTGGGACACCCCTCTGATGCGGGCTAGAACAACCCCTCCGGCGGGTCCGCGATGATGCGCCCGCTGGCCAGATCGACGGTCGGCACCGCCTCCATTGTAAAGGGCAGCAGCACCGTCTCGGATGAGCCCGGCACCTGCACCTCAAGAATATCGCCCGCCCCGTGATTCAGAACGGCCTTGACCCGCCCCAAGCGCGCGCCGCCACTGTCCAGCACGTCCAGCCCGATCAGGTCAGCGTGGTAATATTCATCGTCCGGCAGACCGGGCAAACGGTCCCGCGGCACGAAGAGCTTCACACCTTTCAGCGCGTCCGCCTCTTCCTTGGTCTTCACCCCCGACAGGCGCACCAGCAGCCCGTTTGTCAACTGCCCCTCCAGCGCCACGTCAAAGCTGCGGCTGCCATCCTCGGTCACAAGTGGGGCATATTCCCCGATGGCCACCGGATCGGCCGTAAAACTTTTCAAACGGACTTCGCCCCGGACACCGAAAGCGCCCGCGATGACCGCCACGCAGATCAGATCGCTCATGTTGAGACCTCGTCCTTCCTTGTTTCAGCGCGTCTCGACCGTCAGGTGATCGCGCCGCACCTCCCAGCCCTGCCGTTCCAGTTCGGGCGTCTCGCTCTCGGCCTCGGGCCAGCCGATGCAGAGATAGGCCACCAGCCGCCAGCCTTCGGGCACCGCCAGATCCTGCGCCAGCCGTGCCGGATCAAGGATCGACACCCAGCCCACGCCCAGCCCATGCGCCCGCGCCACCAGCCAGAATTGCATGACCGAGGCCACGACGGAATAGCGCCGCATCTCGGGCATGGTTGCCGCACCCAGGCCGTGCCCGGTCGCGGTCGCCTCGTCGCACCAGACCGTCAGATGCACCGGCGCCTCGCGCATGCCCGACAGTTTCAGCCCCGCATAGAGCGCGGCCTTCTCGCCGTCATACCCGGCCAGCGCCTGCGCATTGGCCGTTTCGAAATTGGCCAAGGCCGCGGCGCGCGCGGCCTCGCTTTGAACCCGGATCAGCCGCCACGGTTGCGACAGCCCCACCGAGGGGGCCAGCAGAAAAGCGTCGAGGCAATGCCGCAGCATTGCCTCGTCCACCGGGTCGGTGCGAAAGCGCCGCACATCGCGACGCCAGCGCATCAGCGCGGTCAGTTGGTCCTGGAATGCCGTGTCGAAGTCCTGCATCCCGACCTCCTGACTTATTCCTCGGCAGCAGCCTCTTCGGCGGGTGCGTTGGCTTCGGCCTCCTTGGCCGCTTTCTGCGCGGCGCGGTCCTTGGCTTTCTTGCCCGGCTCGCCCTTCTTGGGGTTGCTGCGCTCGGTCTTGGGGGTCACGCCAGCGGCTTCCAGCATGCGGGCCACACGGTCGGTGGTCTGCGCGCCTTGGGCCAGCCAATGCTTCACACGCTCGACATCCATACGGACGCGGTCTTCGCTGTCTTTCGGCAGAAGCGGGTTATAGGTGCCCAGCTTCTCGATGAAACGACCATCGCGGGGCATGCGGCTGTCGGCGGCCACGATGCGATAGAAGGGGCGTTTCTTGCTGCCGCCACGGGCCAGACGGATTTTCATTGCCATGTCAGTTTCTCCTTTGGATGGCTTGGGTTGACGGGCTTCCCCGCCAAATGGTCTTGTTACTGTTGGTGTTTCTTGTGGTGTTGAATGACTTCCTGAATGATGAACTGCAGGAAAGCCTTGGCGAATTCCGGGTCCAGATCGGCGTCCTGCGCCAGCTGTTCCAGCCGGGCAATCTGGCGCGCCTCGCGATCGGGATCGGAAGGGGGAAGGTCGTGCTGCGCCTTCAGGCGCCCCACGGCCTGCGTATGCTTGAACCGCTCACCCAGCGTATAGACAAGGATGGCATCCAGCCGGTCGATGCTGGCACGATGATCGCGCAGCACCTCGGCGGCACGTTCGGCGGTGGTCTGTGTCATGCCGCTTCCTCCATCTTGGGGTGGCGATAGACGTGGCAGGGTTTGTCGAAAAACACGGTCTCGCGCTCGAACGCCGCACCCAGCCGTTCGGCCAGACGGATCGAGCGGGCATTGTCCGGCCGGATATAGGAAATCACGCCGTTCAGCCCGAAGGCCCGCACGCCATGCGCCCGCGCCGCACTGACCGCTTGAAAGGCAATGCCGCGCCCCTCATGGCCGCCCCAGACCTGCCAGCCCAGTTCCGGCTCGTCCCAGCCTTCGCGGAAGATGAAGCCGCACATGCCAACCGGCTGCTGATCCGATGCGATCACCCACATGCCGTAACCGCGCAGCGCCCAATGGCCAAGGTTGCCGGAAATGATCCGCCACGCATCCACACGCGGCAGCGGACCGCCGACGAACTGGCTCCGCTCGGTCGCATAGAATGCGGCAAGCGGTTCCAGATCGCTTTCCTGAATGGCGCGCAGGGTCACATCGCCCGCGTCCAGCATCGGAATCTCGAAGGCAAACCGCGTCATGCGTAGGCCTCCACCGATCCGTCATTGTCCAGCGATTCCGGGCCGGGATGCCGATAGAGCATCTCCTTGCCCATATAGACATTCTGATAGGTCCGCTCCAGCCATGCGCCCAACCGCTCGGCAAGCGCGACCGAGCGGTCATTGCCCGGCACGATATTCGATGTCAGGGTCATGAAGCCCAATTCGGTATAGGCCCATTCCCGCGCCCGCGCCGCCGCTTCATGCGCGATACCGCGCCCCTCGAAACCGTCGAACAGCGCCCAGCCCAGTTCCGGCTCGGGCCAGCCATCGGGATTCCAGACGCCGGTGATTCCCGCCACCTCGCCGCTCTCGCGGTCCTCGATGGTGAAATAGCCATAGCCGTGGATATGCCAATGCCCCACGTTCAGCCCGAACCAGCGCCACGCGTCATGACGGTTGTCATAGGACCCGAACCCCCAGGACCGCTCGCGATCCGTCAGAAAGGCGATCATCGGCTCGATGTCGCCATGCTCCGGTCCGCGCAGGATCAGGTTCTGCGTCTCAAGACGCGGGGCCTGCGTCAACGGCGCGACAGGCAGGGAAGAGGAGGGCGCCTGCATCACTTACTTCTTCTTTCCGAAACCGCTCAGACCGCCCGGCAGCTTCATGCCACCCAAGCCACCGGGGCCCGTCAGACTGGACGGCAGCTTGCCGCCCGTCATCGCCTTGGCGGCGGCTTCCAGCGCCTGGGGGTCCATCTGCGACGGGTCCATCCCGCCCGCAGGCATGCCCCCTTTGCCGAACATGCCCTTCATGGCCTGTTTCAGCATGCCCCCTTTGCCCATCTTGCCCATCTTCTTCATCATGTCCGCCATCTGGCGGTGCATCTTCAGAAGCTTGTTCAACTCGGACACTTCCATGCCCGCACCCGCCGCGATCCGCTTCTTGCGGCTGGCCTGCAACAGATCGGGGTTGGCGCGTTCCTTCTTGGTCATCGACTGGATCAGCGCGATCTGCCGCTTGAGGATACGGTCGTCAAAGCCCGCATCCTTGACCTGTGCGGCCATCTTTCCCATGCCGGGCATCATGCCCATGATGGATTCCATCCCGCCCATCTTCAGCATCTGTTCCAGCTGCATCCGCAGGTCGTTCATGTTGAACTGACCCTTCTGGAAGCGCTTCATCATCCGCTCGGCCTGTTCGGCCTCGATGGTCTCCTGCGCCTTCTCGACCAGCGCGACGATGTCGCCCATGCCAAGGATACGGCCCGCCACGCGCTGCGGCTCGAAGGTCTCCAGCGCGTCCATCTTCTCGCCCAGACCGACAAAGCGGATGGGCTTGCCGGTGACAGCCCGCATCGACAGCGCCGCACCGCCGCGCCCGTCGCCATCCATCCGCGTCAGGATCACGCCGGAAATGCCGACCTTGGCGTCAAACTCCTCGGCCACCTCGACGGCGACCTGACCGGTCAGACCATCCACAACCAAAAGCGTCTCGCGCGGCTTGACCGCGTCGCGGACATCCTCGACCTCCTGCATCAGGGTCTGGTCGATCTGCAACCGGCCTGCGGTGTCCAGCAGGTAGACGTCATAGCCGCCAAGGCTGGCTTGCGTCTTGGCGCGTTTGGCGATCTGCACGGCGCTTTCGCCCGCCACGATGGGCAGCGTGTCCACCCCGATCTGCTGGCCCAGAATCTGCAACTGCTGCATGGCGGCGGGGCGGTAGATATCGAGCGAGGCCATCAGCACCCGCTTGCCATCCCGCTCTTTCAGCCGCTTGGCCAGCTTTCCGGTGGTGGTGGTCTTGCCCGAGCCTTGCAAACCGACCATCAGGATCGGGGCAGGCGGGTTGTCGATCTTCAAGGCACCGGGATCTTCCGACCCCGTCAGCACGTCTACCAGCGCGTCATGCACGATCTTGACGACCTGCTGGCCCGGCGTCACCGATTTGGTCACGGCCTGCCCGGTCGCCTTGGCCTGCACGGCGGCCACGAAATCCCGCGCCACGGGCAGCGAGACATCCGCCTCGAGCAGGGCCACGCGCACTTCGCGCAGGGCGGTTTTCACATCCTCATCGGACAAGGACCCCTGACGGGTCAGCCGGTCAAACACACCAGAGAGGCGTTCGGACAGATTTTCAAACATCTAAACGGCTCCTTTGCCCGTTGCGTTTGACGCTTCAGATAAGAAGCGCCGCTCTCCTTGCCAATGATCCCCGGGACCGGACCATGAAAACCGGAACAGCCCCCGTGGGCGCAACGCGCTGACGGGGGGCGATCCCGGGCCAAGCCCAAGGGACCGGAAGTTCTGACAGACCTCCGGAATGGCGCAGGCTTTAGGCGCGCCCGCTGGCAGAGTCAAGCCGTTCAGCCCTTTGCCCCTTGTCATCGCCGCGTAACCCGCGTTTTTATCGGGACATGTGCAACCCTGCACAGAACGCAGCCCACCGCCCAAGGAGACCCCGATGGACAACTGGGATGAAATCCGCACTGCCTATCACGTCGCCCGCATGGGCACGGTCAGCGGCGCCGCCGAGGTGCTGGGCGTTCACCATGCCACCGTGATCCGCCATATCGACGCGCTGGAACAGCGGCTGGGCGTCAAACTCTTCCAGCGTCACCCACGCGGCTATACCGCGACCGAGGCGGGCGAGGATCTCTTGCGCGTCGCCGCCGCCACCGATGACCAGTTCGCGCAACTGGCAGGCCGCATCAAGGGGCGCGGCAAGGATGTCTCGGGCGAGCTGGTGATCACCTCTCTTGCCGGGCTGGAGGCGTTGATCCTGCCGGTTCTGGCCGCCTTCCGCGTGGCGCATCCCGGCATCATCCTGCGATATCTGACGGGCGAACGTCTCTTCCGTCTGGAATATGGCGAGGCGCATGTGGCGATCCGCGCCGGATCTGTTCCAGACCAGCCCGACAACGTGGTCCAGCCCTTCATCAGCATGGCCCCCGCGCTTTACGCGACCCCTGCCTATGCCGACCGCCACGGCCTGCCCGACGGACCCGAGGATTTCACCGACCATTTCTTCGTCGCCAATGACGACAAATCCAACCGCGCCCCCTTCAACCAATGGCTCTGGAACACCATCCCCGAAGAGAACGTCGTTTTCCGCAGCACCGATATGGGCGCGCTGGAAATGGCCGTGCTGCGCGGCATGGGCATCGGCTTTCTCAGCCAATGGGAGGCCGACGCCCACCCTGAGCTGCTGGAGATCGCACCCTCCCGCCCGGAATGGGAGGCGCCGCTCTGGCTGGTCACCCATGTCGATCTGCACCGCACCACCAAGGTCCAGACCTTCCTCTCCTTTCTCAAGGCACAGGCACGCGGCCAGCCGCTTGACGCCGAGGCACAGGGAACCCGCGACACATGAGCGGTCAGGCGCGCGGCCATCTGGCGATGCTGCTCTTCTCTGCGCTGGTCGCGGGCAGCTTCTCGCTGGGGGTCATGGCCGCGCCCCATATCGACCCCGCTGCTTTGACCGCGCTGCGCTTCTGGCTGGCCGCCGCCATCGTGGGCACCGCCGCCGCCTTGACCACCGGCCTGCCGCGCCGCGCGCTGCAAGCCCCTTGGCGCTACCTGCTGCTGGGCGGCATGTTCGGCATCTACTTCGTGCTGATGTTCGAGGGCCTGAAAACGGCGCAGGCCGTCTCGGCATCGGCAGTATTCACCCTCACGCCAGTCATCGCGGGCATCGCGGGCTGGTTTCTGCTGCGCCAGATCACCACGCCGCGCATGGCGCTGGCGCTGGCCATCGGTGCCGTGGGCGCGGTCTGGGTGATCTTCCGCGCCGATCTGGCGGCGCTCGCCCGGTTTCAGATTGGCCGGGGCGAGGCGATCTTCTTCGTCGGCTGCATCGCCCATGCCGTCTACACGCCGATGGTGCGCAAACTGAACAGGGGAGAGCCGCCCGTTGTCTTTACCTTCGGCATGCTGATCGGCGGCGGGCTTCTGGTGACGGCATGGGCCTGGCCCGCGATCCGCGCCACCGACTGGATGGCCCTGCCGGGGATCGTCTGGATCACGCTCGCCTATGTCTCGATCTTCGCCAGTGCGACAACCTTCGTGCTCTTGCAATACGCGACCATGCACCTGCCCTCGGCCAAGGTGATGGCCTACACCTATCTCACCCCAAGCTGGGTGATCCTGCTGGAATTCGCCCTTGGCAATGGCCTGCCCTCGGCATGGGTGCTGGGCGGGGTCGCGCTGACCATTCTGGCGCTGTTGCTGCTGTTGCGCGACGACGCGCCCGCCCCGGCACCCACACCTCAATCCCCCTGAACGGCCAGACCCTCGTCCTCGCCCGGCAATTCCGCCGCCAGAAACCGCTCGAAGGCGTCAAGGTTCACCGGTTCGAATTGCCCGAACCCCTGCATCCAGACACTTGCCGCGCGCAGCGCGTCTGGTTCCAGCTTGCACCACTTCACGCGGCCCCGCTTCTCCTGCGTGATCAGCCCCGCCCCCGCCAGTATGGCCAGATGCTTGGAAATGCCCGCAAGGCTCATCTGGAAAGGTTCCGCCACATCCGTCACGGCCATGTCATCCTCCAGCAGCATCGACAGGATCGCGCGGCGGGTCGGGTCGGCCAAGGCGGCAAAGACGGTATCAAGCGGATCGGTCATGCCGCCATTAAGCGCGCATGCCCGCAATCGTCAACCGGATGGTTGAATATGCCCACCGGCCCCGCGTGGCCGCAAAGCACCCTGCGACAGAACAGCTTCACGGTTTCATCTTGCTATAAATACTCATTAAAACAATAGCTTGTCGTGAATGCGGCGCTGCGGCAAGGGCGCTTGACTCACAACGTCCCTGCGCATAGCAATGCGCCAACCATCCGAAGGGGGGTCTCTGGCGTGACGGGTCCGGATCAGCAGCGGCAACTGGCCGAGCTTGAGGCAAGGATCGCGGCGGCGAAAGCGGCTCACGCGCCCAAGCCCCGTGCGGATGAACACTACTCGCAGGCCAATCTGGCATGGCGCATGGTGATCGAACTTGTGGCCGGTCTGGGGATCGGCTTCGGCATCGGATACGGGCTGGACAGCCTGTTCGGGACGCTCCCGATCTTTCTGGTGCTCTTCACATTGCTGGGCCTTGCGGCAGGGGTAAAGACGATGCTCCGCTCCGCACAGGAGGTCCAGAAGACCAAACAGGCCGATGAGGCTGACGAGACAGGCGCCCCAAGGGGCTGACGGCAAGAGGACGGGTCATGGCAACGGATGCAGCGACAGGCACGGGTCTGAAATTCGATCCGATGGGACAGTTTCTGGTCAAGCCGCTGTTCGGCGGTGACGTGGTGAACTGGTACACGCCGACCAACGTGACCCTGTGGATGGTCATCGCAATCCTCGGCATCACCGCGATGCTGGTGCTGGGCACCTCGCGCCGCGCCGTGATCCCGACCCGCAGCCAGTCCATCGGCGAACTGGCCTATGGCTTCGTCTACAAGATGGTGGAAGACGTGACCGGCAAGGACGGTCTCAGGTATTTCCCCTATATCATGACCCTGTTCATGTTCGTTCTGTTCTCGAACTTCCTCGGCCTCGTGCCGATGGCCTTCACCACCACCAGCCATATCGCTGTGACAGGCGTTCTGGCGCTGGCCGTGTTCCTGACCGTGACGATCCTCGGTTTCGTCAAGAACGGCCCGGCCTTTCTGGGCATGTTCTGGGTGACAAGCGCGCCGCTGGCCCTGCGTCCGGTTCTGGCGCTGATCGAGGTGATCAGCTACTTCGTGCGCCCCGTCAGCCACTCCATCCGTCTTGCCGGCAACATGACCGCAGGCCACGCCGTGGTGAAGGTGTTCGCCGCCTTCGCAGGGCTTGTCGCCCTGTCGCCGCTGGCCATCCTGGGCGTTGTCGCCATGTATGGCCTCGAAATTCTGGTCTGCTTCATTCAGGCCTATGTGTTCACCATCCTGACCTGCGTCTATCTGAAGGACGCGCTTCATCCCCACCACTAAGGTCCGGATCATTCCAGCCATTCCAACCAAGGAGAGAGTTCAAATGGAAGGCGATATCGCAGAAATGGGCAAGTTCATCGGCGCAGGCATCTCGGCGCTGGGCATGGGTCTTGCCGCCCTCGGTGTGGGCAACGTTGCCGGCAACTTCCTGGCAGGCGCACTGCGCAACCCCTCTGCCGCAGCTGGCCAGACCGCCACGCTGTTCATCGGCATCGCATTCGCAGAAGCACTGGGCATCTTCTCGTTCCTGGTCGCTCTGCTGCTGATGTTCGCCGTCTGATACGGACGACGATTCAAGATCGGATGGGCCTGACGGGCCCATCCATCCACCACGGCACGTTTCCCAAGGGAGAACGACATGGCAACCGAAGCAACGGGCGCAGCATCCGGCCCCGGCATGCCGCAACTGGATTTCTCGACCTTCGGCAACCAGATCTTCTGGCTGCTGATCACGTTGGTCGTGATCTATTTCATCCTCTCCCGTATCGCCCTGCCGCGGATCGGTGCCGTTCTGGCCGAACGTCAGGGGACGATCACCAACGATATTGCCGCAGCCGAAAACCTGCGTGCCAAGGCCATCGAAGCCGAGGCTGCCTATAACAAGGCCCTCGCCGACGCCCGGCTTGAAGCGAACCGCATCATTGCCGAGGCCAAGGCCGACATTCAGGCCGATCTCGACAAGGCGATTGCCAAGGCGGACGCCCAGATCGCGGCAAAAGCTGCCGAAGGCGAGAAAGCCATCGCCGAGATTCGCGCGACCGCCCTTGAGAATGTCACCGAAGTGGCCAAGGACACCGCCAAGGAAATCGTCGCCGCCATGGGTGGCAAGGCCGATGCCCGCAGCGTGACCGCCGCGGTCAACGCCCGGATGAAAGGGTGACTCCGATGCGCAAGCTGATCCTCCTCCCCGCGCTTCTGGCGCTGACCTCCAGCCCGGCACTGGCCGCGGAAGGTCCGTTCTTCTCGCTGAAGAACACCGATTTCGTGGTTCTGGTCTCCTTCCTGATCTTCATCGGCATCCTGTTCTATTTCAAGGTGCCCGCAATGATTGGCGGCCTGCTGGACAAGCGCGCCGCCACCATCAAGTCCGAACTGGAAGAAGCCCGCGCCCTGCGGGAAGAGGCGCAGACCCTGCTGGCCTCCTACGAGCGTAAGCAGAAAGAAGTGCAGGAACAGGCCGACCGCATCGTCGCCCAGGCCCGTGACGAAGCCAACGCTTCCGCTGCACAGGCCAAGGAAGACCTCAAGGCATCCATCGCGCGCCGCATCGCCGCCGCCGAGGATCAGATCGCGTCCGCCGAAGCAGCCGCCATCAAGGAAGTGCGCGACCGTGCTGTCGTCATCGCCATTGGTGCGGCCCGTGACGTGATCGCCAAGCAGATGACCGCCGCTGACGCAGGCAAGACCATTGACGAGGGTATCGCCATCGTGGATGCCAAGCTGCACTAATCCGCGCGGAAAATCCCGAAAAGAACAAAACCCCGCAGCCCACTGCGGGGTTTTTTCATGCCCGCAAGGAACGCCGTAGGCGCGCCGCCACCCTAGCGACGCTGCTCGTGCTCATAGCGTTGCCGCGCAATGGCCTCGTGATGCTCGGCCCGCTTCTGATCGGTCAATGCCTGCTCGACGAAATTCAGATGCGCCTCGACCGCCGCCCGCGCTCCGGCAGGATCGCGCGCCTGAATCGCCTCGTTGATCGCGCGGTGCTGATCCAGCAGCAGATCGCGGATACTGCGATTGCGGAACATGATCTGCCGGTTGTAGAACACGCCCTCGCGCAGCAATTCATACATCGACCGCATCATGTGCAGCATGATGACGTTGTGACTGGCTTCGATGATCGACAAGTGAAAATCCGCATCCAGCAGCGCTTCATCCGCCGGATCGCGTTTGGTATGGGCGGCCAGCATCTTGTCAAAGATCGTCTGGATCACCCGCAGATCGGTGTCCGAGGCCAGCCGCGCCGCCCGTTCCGCCGCCAACCCCTCCATGTCCCGGCGAAAGGCGATATAATCGAATACCGCCTCGTCATGGGCTGCGAACAGCCGGATCAGCGCAGGCGAAAACGCCCCGCCCAGCACATCGGCCACATAGATCCCCGCCCCGGCCTTGCTGGTCAGCAGCCCCTTGTCCTGCAACTCGGCCACCGCCTCGCGCAGCGAGGGGCGGGATATGCCCAGCCGCTCGGACAGTTCACGCTCGGACGGCAACCGTTCGCCGGGCCGCAGGATGCCGCGCAGGATCAGCAATTCGATCTGATGGGTCACACTGGTCGAAATCTTCTCTGGCTGAACAGACCGGAACGGCATGGCTTACCTCGTTTGAATTGGTAAAATCATATGACCGGTATTCCGCCCCGACAACCGCAATTCCGCGCGGTCACAGCATCAGTGACACCACATAGGGCGCAAGGATCGCGGTCAGCAGCGCATTCAACCCCATCCCGATTCCCGCAAAGGCCCCCGCCGTGTCATTCACCTGAAATGCCCGCGCCGTGCCGATCCCGTGGGCGGCCACCCCCACGGCAAAACCGCGCGCCCGCCAGTCGCGGATATGCATCAGCCGCATCAGCGGCGTCACGATCACCGCCCCGATGATCCCCGTCAGGATCACCAGCGCCGCCGTCAGCGTGGGCAGCCCGCCCAATTGCTCGGCAATGCCGATGGCCACCGGCGCCGTGGTGGATTTCGGTGCCAGCGACAGCCAGACCGGCCCCTCGATCCCCAGAACCCGCGCGATCCACAGGGCCGAGACGATGGCCGTCACGGACCCCGCCAGCAGCGCCGCCACCATCGGCAAAAGCGCCCGCCGGATCTGCGCTCGATTGACATACAGGGGAAGGGCCAGCGCGACAGTCGCCGGTCCCAGCATGAAATGCACGAACTGCGCCCCCGCGAAATAGGTCTGATAGGGCGTCTTGGTGACCCACAGCAACCCGCCCAGCAGGACCATCGCCACCAGCACCGGATTGACCAACGGATTGCGCCCGGCGCGCTGCGATAACTGATCCCCGATCAGATAGGCCACCAGCGTGGCCGTCAGCCACAATAACGGTTCGCGGCTCAGATAGGACCAGATCTCGGGCAGGGCGGTCATCCGCGCGGCTCCTCGGTGGCGTCCGCATTCCCGGTCAGCCGCGCCACCGCCACGAAGGTCAGAACGCCCGCGATCAGCGCCAGTGCCGTGCTGATCACCAGCACCAGCAGCAGCGCCGGTCCCGACCCGCCCAGCACGTCCAGATGGCTGATCACCCCGACACCCGCAGGCACGAACAGCAGCGACAGATGCGACAACAGACCCTGCGCCGTGGGCATGACCCGCGCCGCCATCCCCGGCAGCACCAGACACCCCAGCAGCAGCAACGCCATGCCCAGCACCGGCCCCGGCACAGGCAGGCCCAGCCCCCGCGCCAGCGTCTCCCCCAGCAACTGACAGATCAGAAGGATGGCAACGGCCAGGATCATCGCAGCACTCCACAGCGTGTTTGCGCTCATAAGCGCACAGGCAGGGCGGTCGCGCAAAAGGAAAGGTGTTCAGAAAAGATTAACCAATATCGAGTCACATGACGGCATGACACGCTGGATCATGCCTCTTCTTCTTTTGCCCGCCTGCGATGGCGGCAGCCCTCATTTCATGGGCATCCCACCCACGCGGGTCGAGGTGGAGGGAAGCGTCTTTGCCGTCCGCGTCAAGGGCGATCTGGCCGAAGCCGTGCGTACCAACCCGCAATACGCCCCGCGCATGGGCCCTATCGGCGGCCGCGCCGCCCGCGCGATGGAACAGGTCAGCGGATGCACCGTGCGCGAGATCCGCGGCGATCAGGCGCTGATCCTTGGTCTGCTCACGTGCTGACGCTACACAGCGCGGCGGAAACTCACCGATGTCGGCCTGTCATAGCCCGGATGCGCCGTGGTTCCCGTCATCTCGAACCCCAGCGCCGCAAAGGTTGCGTGATTCTCCAGCAATTCCACCCGCGTCTGCAAACTGACCGTCGCCAGACCCAGCGCCCGCGCGCGATCAAGGCTCAGGGCGATCAAGGCTCGCGCCAATCCCCGCCCCCGCGCCGCATGGGCCACGGCCAGCTTGCCCAGATAAAGCGTATCCGCCTGCGGAGTCAGGATCATGCAGGCCAGCGGTCCCGCCTCGCCTTCGATGACCCACAGCTCTGCATCCGCCGCCGCCTGCCGCAACGCCTCGACCCCCATCCGCCCAAGCGAGGAGGGCGGGTCGATCCGTCCCTCCATATAGGCAAAGGCCATCGTCAACAGGGCATGCACCGGCCCCATGTCCTCATCCGGTGCCATGCGGCGCGGCGCGCCTGTCTCCAGCCCTTCAGCCAATCGGTTTCTCCATGAAAACGCTGGTGCCATTGACCGCATAGTCGCCAAACGCGCCGCAGCGCCGGTATCCCTGCGCCGTGTAAAGCGCAATCGCCGCCTCCAGCAGGGTCCCTGTCTCCAGCCGCAGAACGGGCAGCCCCATCCCACGCGCCACCTCTTCCAGATGACACAACAGCGCCCGCGCCACGCCCCGCCCGCGCGCCGCAGGGCTGACGAACATCGACTTCACCTCGCCATAGCCCGCCTTCCGCGCCAGCGCGATGGTGCCCAGCACACCGCCTGCATCCTCGGCCACGAAGAACGAAATCTCGGGCACGCGCAGCGCGTCGATCGACAGGTAATGATTGTCCTCGGGCGGAAAAAGGCTCTCCATCAGGGCATGGCTGGCCTGCAACAACGCCGTGGCGCCGGGTTCGCGCGGGTCGCCCGAACGGATGTGCATCTGCCGCATGATCGCGATCTGTCCTTCGATGTTGCACTGCAGCGTGACGCAGCCGGACAGTGTCTGTCAACGGCTTTGAAAGATGTGCTGGACGCATCAGTCGCCCAATATATTGGGGATAACTCGGCGGAAATCCCCAGATCCGGTGCAACCCCGTTGACTCACGCCCCCCAAGACCCGCAGATTCCCGGATCAAGGGAATCGAAAGGCCGCGCCGTTGCGTTTCACCAAGCTCAGACTGACAGGCTTCAAAAGCTTCGTCGATCCGACCGATCTGCTGATTCGGGACGGTCTGACAGGTGTGGTCGGTCCGAACGGCTGCGGCAAGTCCAACCTGCTCGAAGCCCTGCGTTGGGTCATGGGCGAGAATCGCGCCTCGGCCATGCGCGGCGGCGGGATGGAAGACGTTATTTTCGCAGGCGCTGCCACCCGCCCGGCGCGCAACTTTGCCGAAGTGACGCTTGTGCTCGACAATGCCGACCGACTGGCCCCCGCCGGGTTCAACGACAATGACGCGCTGGAAATCACCCGCCGCATCACCCGCGACGCGGGCAGCGCCTACAAGGTGAACACCAAGGATGTGCGCGCCCGCGACGTGCAGATGCTGTTTGCCGATGCCTCGACCGGGGCGCATTCGCCCGCGCTGGTCCGGCAGGGCCAGATTTCCGAACTGATCAACGCCAAACCCAAGAACCGCCGCCGCATCCTCGAGGAAGCCGCGGGTATCTCGGGCCTCTACCAGCGCCGCCACGAGGCCGAGCTGAAGCTGAACGCGGCCGAAGCGAACCTCTTGCGCGTCGATGACGTGCTGGAACAACTGGCCACGCAACTGGCGCAGCTGGAACGCCAAGCGCGACAGGCGCAACGCTACCGCGCCATCGGCGATGAACTGCGCCGCGCCGAAGGACTCCTGCTCTATCGCCGCTGGAAAGAGGCGGACACCGCCCGCGCCGCGGCCGAGGATGATCTGCGCGCCCGCGTGACCGCCGCCGCTCAGGCCGAAACCACTGCCCGTGCCGCCGGCAAGGACCGCATAGCCCGTGACGACGCCCTCCCCCCCCTGCGCGAAGAGGAGGCCATCGCCAGCGCCGTGCTGCAACGGTTACAGGTGCAGCGCGACGCCCTGACCGATCAGGAAACCCGCGCCCGTCAGACCATCGACACGCTGCGAGGCCGTATCGAACAGCTCACCCGCGACATCGAACGCGAGGCCGGTCTGAACCGCGACGCGGGCGAGACCATCGCCCGTCTGGAATGGGAGGCCCGCGAACTCGCCAAGGCGGGCGAAGGCCATGCTGACAAACTCGACGCCGCCGCCGCCGCCGCCCGCGACGCCGCCGAGGTGCTGCAACAGCGCGAAGCCGACCTCAGCCAGTTGACCGAAGACGTCGCCCGTCTGGCCGCGCGCCACCAATCCGCGCATCGCCTGCTGGAAGACAGCCTCAAGACCCGTGCCCGCAGCGAGGCCGAGGCAACCCGCGCCCGTGACGCGGTCGAAGCCTCCCAAGGCGCGCTGGACGCCGCCATCGCCGCCCTGGAAGAAGCGCAGGCCCAGGAAGAGGCCGCCACCGATCTGGCCGCCCGCGCCGATGAAACCCTGCTCGCCGCCGAAGCCGCCCGCGCCGAAACGCAGGAGCGTGAGGCCGATGTCCGTGCCGAACGCTCCGCCGCCGAAGGCGAGCTGAACGCCCTGCGCGCCGAGGTCACGGCGCTCGCCCGCCTCGTGCAGCGCGACACCGCCGAGGGCGGTCAGATCATGGACCGCCTGCAAGTCGAACAGGGGTTCGAAAAAGCGCTGGGGGCGGCGCTGGCCGATGACCTGCGCGCCCCCGAAGTGGAAGCCGACGGCCCCTCCGGCTGGACAGCGCTGCCCGCCTACGACACACCGCAGCCCTTGCCCAAGGGCGTCACGGCGCTGACCAACCATGTCTCCGTTCCCGATGTGCTCGTGCGCCGCATGGGTCAGATCGGTCTCGTCGATCCAGATGACGGCCCGCGCTTTCAGCCGCTTCTGAAGCCCGGCCAGCGCCTTGTCAGCGTCGAAGGCGATCTCTGGCGTTGGGACGGGTTCCGCGCCTGGGCCGAGGATGCCCCCTCCGCCGCCGCCCTGCGCCTGCAACAGCTCAACCGTCTGGAAGAGCTGAAACAGCAGATGGAACGCGCGACCGCCCGCGCAGATGCCGCTCGCGCCGCCCATGACAACCTGTCCGCCCGTCTGGCCGATCTGACCGCCGCCGATCAGGCCGCCCGTGGAGCACGCCGCGCCGCCGATGCCCGCGTGAACGAGGCGAACCGCGCCCTCAGCCGGGCCGAGGCCGATCGCAACCTCGCCGCCTCGCGCCTAGAATCCCTTGGCCTCGCCGTCACCCGGCATGAGGACGAGGCGATGGCCGCCCGCGCCCAGGTGCTGGAAGCGGAACGCGCCGTCGCCGGGCTCGAAGACCTGTCCGAGGCCCGCGCCGCCATGGAAGACCTGCGCATGACGGTCGAGGCTGCGCGCATCACCATGATGACCCGCCGCTCCGCCCATGATGAAGTCCGCCGCGAAGGCGAGGCGCGCACCAAACGCGCGCAGGAAGTCACCAAGGAACTCTCCGGCTGGCGTCACCGCCTGCAAACCGCCGAAGTCCGCAGCGCCGAACTGGTGGACCGCAAACAGGCCTCGGAAGAGGACCTGCGCGAGGCCAGCGCGGCGCCTGAGGAAATCGCCGCCAAGCGCGAGGAACTCACGGACGCCATCGACACCGCCGAGGCGCGCCGCCGCCGCGCCGCCGATGCCTTGGCCGAGGCGGAAACTGCCCTGCGTGCCGCCGAACAGGCGGAACGCGACGCCGAACGCGCCGCATCCGAGGCCCGCGAAGCCCGCGCCCGCGCCGAGGCCCGTGCCGATGCCGCCCGCGAAACCGTTGCCTATGCCGCCGAGCGGATCGCCGAGGATCAGGAGACGACCCCCGCCCAACTGCTGGAATCCCTTGGGGCCGACCCCGACGCCATGCCTGCCTCCGATATGATCGAGGCTGACGTGAACCGCCTCAAACGCCAACGCGACGCGCTGGGGGCCGTCAACCTGCGCGCCGAGGAAGACGCTGCAGAGGTGCAGACCGAACACGACACCCTCGCCCGCGAAAAGCATGATCTCGAGGAAGCAATCAAGGCCCTGCGCTCCGGCATCGCCAGCCTCAACCGCGAGGGCCGCGAACGTCTGCTCACCGCCTTCGAGCAGGTGAACAGCAATTTCTCGCTTCTGTTCAAACACCTTTTCGGCGGCGGCGAGGCTGATCTGGTGCTGGTCGAATCCGACGACCCGCTTGAGGCGGGGCTGGAAATCATGTGCCAGCCGCCGGGCAAGAAACTCTCGACCCTCAGCCTCTTGTCAGGGGGCGAACAGACCCTGACGGCACTCGCGCTCATCTTCGCCGTCTTCCTCGCCAACCCCGCGCCCATCTGCGTGCTGGACGAGGTGGACGCGCCGCTCGATGACGCGAACGTCACCCGCTTCTGCGACCTGCTCGATGAAATGTGCCGCCGCACCGACACGCGCTTCCTGATCATCACCCATCACGCCGTGACCATGGCGCGGATGGACCGCCTTTTCGGTGTGACGATGCAGGAACAGGGCGTCAGTCAGCTTGTCTCGGTCGATCTGAAAAAGGCCGAGGCATTGGTCGCCTGATCCCACAACCGGGCGGCGCGTCAGGCAAGGCCGCGCCCCCTTTCATCGTTCCCCAAATACTCTAAACTCAACGCCTCCCCAGACGCGCGCTCCCGATCACAGCCGCGACATCAAAGCCGCCGTTGGCCATCCATCCGCAGGCAGACCCAACCGCATCTGTTCCGCCCTGACCGCCGCGCGGGTGCCCGCACCCAGGATACCATCCACCGCGCCCACATCATGACCACGCGCCGCCAGCCTCTCCTGCAACCGCTTCATGCCGTCCTGATCCAGACCCGGATCGGGATTGCCCGGATCGAACACCGGCGCGCCTTCCAGCCGCGTGCCGAAATAGGCGGCGGTCAGCACATAGGTGAAACTCTGGTTCCAGTCGAAGAACACGTTGAAATTCGGATAGGCGACAAAGGCCGGTCCCTTGTGTCCCTGCGGCAGGATCAGGCTTGCCGGCAGGTCCGCCGCCCAGCCGCCTGACCGGGGCTGCACCCCCATCGCCGCCCATTGCGCCACAGGCAGCGCCGTGCCGATCCCCGCCTGTGACCAGTTCATCTCGGCGGGCACCTCCACTTCCTGCAACCACGGCTCGCCCTTGCGCCAGCCGAAATGCGCCAGCATCTTCGCCCCCGAGAGCAAAGCATCCGGCGTGGATGTTTTCAGCCGCACATGCCCATCCCCGTCACCATCCACACCATTCTCGATGATGTCGCCGGGCAGCATCTGCACCATCCCGATCTCGCCCGCCCATGCGCCTGTCGTGGTGGCAGGATCGAAATCATCATTCGCGAACAGCGTCAGCGCATGAAACACCTGCGGCCGGAACAGATCGGGCCGCCTGCAATCATGGGCCAGCGTCACCAACGCATTGGCCGTGTTGAAATCGCCCTGAAAACTGCCGTAATCCGTCTCGAACCCCCAGAAGGCCAGCAAGACCCCGCGCGGCACGCCATATTCCGCCTCGGCCCGGTCAAAGACCGCATCCCATTCCCGCGCTTTGGCCTGCCCCGTCTGCAACCTCTGCGCGCTGATCAACCGGCGCGAAAACGTCGTGAAATCCAGCGTGAACACCCCCTGCCGCCGATCCGCCGCGATCACCGCCGGGTCCTGCCGCACGGGCGCAAAGAACCGCGCCACCGTGTCGGAACTGTGCCCGCGCGTCTGCGCCTCGGCCTTCAGCCCCTCCACGAAATCGCCGAAACTACCGCCACATTGGGCCATGGCAGGGGCCGCCGTCAGCGACAGCAGCGCCGCCACCAGCGAAAGGGTCATCTTGGACATGGGTCACCTTGATTTGATCCGTTTGGCCGGACCCTAGCAGCCCGCCCCTGCAAGTGCGATCACAAGAGCGCCAGACCCAGGGCAAGGCAAAGAACCGCCACCCAGACCGCCCACAGGACACGGACGGCAGCCTCGATATCCTGCGCCATCAGAGGCTTGCGGCCACTGGCATGAACAAAGGGAAAGTCCTGCATCCGCCCGTCATAGGCGCGTGGCCCCGACAGCGCGATGCCCAAGGCGCGGGCCATCGCCGCCTCGGGCCAACCGGCATTGGGCGACCGGTGCAGGCCCGCATCCGCGACGATCCCGCGCCAGTCACGCCACACGCCCTGCGTCAGCGCCATCAGCACCGCCGTGCCGCGCGCGGGCAACAGGTTCAGCAGATCATCAAACCGCGCCGCCGCCCAGCCAAAGGCTTTATGCCGTGGCGTGCGATAGCCGATCATGCTGTCTGCGGTATTGGTGATCTTGTAGAGCAGCAGACCCGGCAACCCCGCCACCGCGAACCAGAACAAGGGCGCCACCACCCCGTCGGACATGTTCTCGGCCGCCGATTCAATCGCCGCCCGCGCGACGGCGCTCTCGTCCATCTGCCCGGTATCCCGGCTCACGATCATTGCCACCGCTGCGCGCCCCTCGGCCAAGCCTTGCCGCAGGCCGTGGGCCACCGCCAGCACATGTTCCACCAGACTGCGCTGTGCGATCAGGATCGCCGCCACGATCACCTCGACCACAGGCCCCAGCGCCGCCAGCGCCGCGCCAAGACCCAGCGCACCCAGCCCCAGCACGACCATCACAGCCACACCCTTCAACCGCCGTGCGGCACCGCGATTGAACCGCGCATCCGCCCAGCCGATCAGCCGCCCCATCAGCACCGCCGGATGCGGCGCGCGTGACCATAGCCAGCGCGGCTCGCCCAGCCACGCATCCAGCAACATCGCCAGAACCAGCGTCACAACACCGCCTCGACCCGCGCCCAATGCTCCGGCGCAGGCAGGCCCAGCCGGATCAGCGTCTTGGACCACGGGAAAATCCGACTCCAGATACGCGCCTCGGCCAGCCGCGCCTGCCATTCTTCCGCGTCATTGACCGCATAAAGCCGGAACAGATCGGTCCCGCCTGCCACGCGCGCCCCGGCCGTGGTCATCAAACCATCCAGCCGGACAGAATCCGCCGCCAGCCGCGCCCGCGTCGCCGCGGCCCAGTCCCGATCCCGCAACGCCGCCGCGCCAATCGCCAAGGCCGGGCCGGAAACCGCCCATGGCCCCATTCCTTCGGCCAGTCGCGCCAAGAGCGACGGATCACCGATCGCGAATCCCAGCCGCAGACCCGCCAGCCCCCAGAACTTGCCGAAACTCTTGAGGACAATCCCGCCCTCACGCGGCAGATGTGGCAGCAGCGACCGCGCCGGGGCCACGTCGCAGAAACTTTCATCCACCACGACCAGTGGCACAGCGTCCAGATCTCGCGGCCCGAACCATCGCCCGTCCGGGTTGTTGGGATGCACGATCACCCGCGCCTGCACCGGGCCGTCCGCTTCGGCGCAAACCTCCCAGCCATGCAGGGAAAAAGCGGCGGCATGTTCGTTGTAGGTAGGCTGCGGAATATGCACTCGCCCCGCCCGGGCCAGCCCGGGTATCCGCGCGATCAGGGCCGAGGCACCGGGCGCCGCCAGCACACCCATGCCGTCAGGCACCTGCCAAAGATCCCGCGCCGCGGCCTCCAGCGCGGCCATCGCCGCACGGTCGGGCAGGGCGGTCCAGGACATGGCGGGCAGCACCACGCGCTCCACCAGCCAGGGACAGGGATTGATCCCCGTGGACAGGTCGATCCACGCCGCGCGGGCCCCGCCGAAACAGGCCACCGCCCCGTCCAACCCGCCGCCGTGATCGCGCACCGGACCCTTGCCTTGCGGCAATCCACCCTGCTGCCCCGCACCCGTCATTTCATAGGACATATGCCACGCTCCTGACTGCGCCCCATCAACCGGATTTGCGCCAAAAGCGCAAGCAGGCGGCCACGCGTTAACAGATCATTCGCTTTCATTAACGCTTTATTAGCTATTCGGGGGCATCACATTGGGGCAGGCCGGCACGCCTTCTCAAGACCGGCGGTCCGGGGTCATCCATGGCCTTGGTGATTCAGTGGGGAATGCATGATCGTGCTGATCGTCGAGCCTTGCCCCGACCTGGGCCGGCTCTGGAAACGTCACGTGGAACGTCAGGGCGCCGAGGTGCATCTGGTGCAGGGGCAGGATGCTGCCTTCGACCTTCTGCGCACCCTCGCCATCGACATGATCGTGCTGGACCTTGTGCTGAAACAGGGCAGCGCCCTGGCGATCTCGGACTATGCCAGCTATCGCCGCCCCAAGGCGCAGGTGATCTTCGTCACCAACACCACCTTCTTCTCGGACGGGTCCATCTTCCTGCACAGCCCCAATGCCTGTGCCTTCCTGCAAAGCGCCACCCCGCCCGAGGATCTGGCGGCCATGGTCATGCATTACAGCCGCGCCAGTTGACCCGCGATCAGCCGCGCCCGTGCGGCGCGTCGAAATCAAGGATCGGGTTGATGGGGATGATCCGGTGCGGATTGATCGTGTCATGGCTGTAATGGTAATGCCGCACGATATGGTCCAGATTGACCGTCTCGGCCACACCCGGCACCTGATACAACTCCCGCGTATAGGCCCAGAGGTTCGGGTAATCCACGATCCGCTTCCGGTTGCATTTGAAATGCAGATGATAAACGGAATCGAACCGCACCAGCGTGGGAAACAGCCGCCAGTCCGCCTCGGTCAGCCGGTCGCCCAGCAGATAGCGGTTCTGCGAAAGCCGCTTTTCCAGCCAGTCCAGCGTCTCGAACAACGGATATACCCCCGCCTCATAGGCCGCCTGTGTGGTGGCAAACCCGGCCTTGTAGACGCCGTTGTTCACCGTGTCATAGATCCGCGCGTTGACATCCTCGATCCCGTCGCGCAGGGCCTCGGGCCAGTAATCGTCCGTGTTCCCGGTCAGGCCGTCAAAGGCCGAATTGAACATGCGGATAATCTCGGAACTTTCATTCGACACGATCGTGCCGCGCTGCGTGTCGTAAAGGATCGGCACCGTCACCCGTCCCGACACCTTGGGATCGGTTCTGGTATAGATGTCGCGCAGGAAGGGCAGGCCGAACAGCCGGTCGCCGGTTGCACCCCGAAAATCCGTGGCAAAGGTCCAGCCATCCGACAGCATCTCGGGATGCACGACCGAAATGCCGATATGATCGGTCAGTCCCTTCAAGGCCCGGAAAATCAGCGTCCGATGCGCCCAGGGGCAGGCCAGCGAGACATAGAGATGATACCGCCCGCTTTCCGCCTTGAACCCGCCCTCGCCACTGGGACCTGCGCTGCCATCCGCCGTCACCCAGTTGCGGAACCCCGCGGTGGAGCGTTCGAATTTGCCGCCCGTCTTGCTGGTATCATACCAGGTGTCGTGCCATTCGCCGTCAACCAGTTGGCCCATCGGTCTGTCTCCTTTGTGTTGCGAGGAACCTAATGCCCCCGGTGCTGTGCGAAAACCCAAGGGTCCGCGCATCCGCCCTGCATCAGCGCACAGCTTGGCAAGGCGCAGAACCCTGCTAGGTTCCCCGGCAAAGGATCGCACATGCCCCTCTTCGACAGCTACATGGTGGTGGACTGGTCCGCCAATGGCACGCCCAAGACCGGGCGCGACAGTATCTGGATCGCGCATCTGCATCCCGGCCAACCCGTCAGGCTGGACAACCCGCCCACGCGCACCGCCGCCATGGCCCGCATCACCGCGACGCTGGAGGACGAATCCCGCCACGGCCGCCGCATCCTTGCCGGGTTCGACTTCGCCTTCGGCTATCCCGCCGGTCTGGCCCAGGCGATGGGGCAGGGGGCCGACTGGCGCGATATCTGGGCCTGGCTGCACGACCACCTGACCGATGGCCCCGACAATGCCAATAACCGCTTCGATCTGGCGGCACGGCTCAACACCTTCTTCCCCAGCGATGGTCCTTTCTGGGGCAACGGTCTGGCCCGCGACATCCCCGGCCTGCCGCGCCGCAAGCCTCAGGGCTGGGGCGACACGCTGCCCGACAACCGCCGTCTGACCGACAGCCTTGCACCCGGCGCGCAGGAAGTCTGGAAACTCAGCGGGGCAGGCGCGGTGGGGGGGCAAAGCCTGACCGGACAGGCCGCGCTGGAAGGCTTGCGCCGCCGATTGCCCGTCTCGGTCTGGCCCTTCGAGGACATCCGCACCGCCCCCGCCGTTCTGGCCGAGGTTTTCCCCTCGCTGATCCCGCTGGATCCGGGCTTGCACAGCATCCGCGATGCGGCGCAGGTCATCGGTCTGGCCCGGACGATGGCCGGATGGGATGCGGCAGGACACCTGTCCGCGATGCTGGACGCCGCCCGCCAGATGCCCGAATCGGTGCGCCGCTTCGAGGCGATGATCCTCGGGGTCGCTCCCGGTCGGTCGTGACAACCTGCCTCACGGCGTCCTGCCGATGGGCCAAAGGCGAAATCAAATGTGGAAAAGCCGCTGAATTCCCTTTTTTCGTGATTTGGTAACGGGATGGAAATGAAATGTCGTCAAAGCTTTACTTGACGATTTTAAACCTTAGCTCATCCTGTGATTGAGAATTGGTAAGGGGGATGCCATGACAACGTTTTTGTCCAAGGAACTGCGCGAAGGTCTGGCCGCGGCCCGCAAGCTCGCGGAAAAGCGAAAAAGCCGGCTGCGCATCGACGTGGACGGCCGGACCTACCCCGTATTGCGCGTCTGGAATGGCGGCTTCGCCATGGACCTTGACGACGCCCCCCATCTGCGCGGGTTGGTGGACCTTTACGATGGCGGACGGCACCTGTCGCAATGCCTCATCGTCGCATCCGAAGCGCAAGAGGATGAGATGTGGTTCGACTTCAAGCGCAGCACCCCGGTCGCTGACCGCGCAGCACTTGACTTCGCCCGCGACGAATCCGCCCCCGTCGCCCTGATCGCCCGCGATTAGGCCCGGCCGCGGCGGGGCGGTTCAACCGCCCCGATCGCCTTATTGCAGATCACCAAAAGCTTTGTGCATCCGCTCCACCGCCTGCTCGACCAGCACGCGCGGCGTGGCCAGATTGAACCGCAGAAACGTCTCGCCCCCCTTGCCGAAGGTCGGTCCGTGATTGGCCGCGATATGCGCGCCCTGTTCCACGCGCCGCGTGAACTCGGCCTGGTCCATCCCCGTGCCCGCGAAATCCACCCATGCCAGATAGGTCGCCTCCAGCGGCATCGACGCAAGGCCCGGGATCGCGTTGATCCCTGCGTCAAACACCCGCCGGTTGCCATCCAGATAGACCATCAGATCATCCACCCAGGCCGCGCCCTCCGGGGAATAAGCCGCCGTCGCCATGAACAGACCAAAGGAATTGGGCGACAGACCCAAACCCATCATCCGCTGTTCGAACTTGGCCCGCAGCGCCGCATCGGGAATGATCACATTCCCTGTGTGACTGCCCGCGATGTTGAAGGTCTTGGTCGTGGCCGTCATCATGATCAGCCGGTCGCTTATGCTGGCGTCCACATTCGCCATCACCGTATGCGTGACCCCCGGAAACAGCAGGTCGTGATGGATCTCGTCCGACACAAGGATCAGATCGTGCCGCTTGGCGAAATCCGCCACGCCCTGCAACTCGGCCCGTGTCCAGACGCGCCCGCCCGGATTATGCGGCGAGCACAGGATCACCATCTTGGCCGTCCCGTCCATCTGTGCGTCATAGGCGTCGAAATCCATCTCGTAACGCCCGTCATTGTTTACCAACGGACATTCAACGACCTTGCGCCCATTCGCTTTGATGACCTTGGCAAACGCGTGGTAAACCGGCGTGAACAGCACCACACCGTCGCCCGGTTGCGTATAGGTATCCACGCACAGCGCCGTCCCGTTCACCAACCCATGCGGCGAAAAGATCCATTCCGGCTGCACTGTCCAGCCATGCCGGTCCTGCATCCACCAGCAGATCGCCGCGCGATAGGCCGCGTCATCCCCGTAATAGCCGTAAACCCCATGCTCCACCATCTGCGCCACGGCCCGCTGGATGCAATCCGGCGCGCGGAAATCCATGTCGGCCACCCACATCGGGATGCCGTCCTGGGCCGGCACGCCATAGAGTGTCTCCATCATGTCCCATTTCACGGAATGGGTGCCGAAACGGTCGATCCTGGTATCAAAGCTCATGCGCGTCTCCTGTTTGCGCGCCAGCCTACCCAGTGGAGTGGCGGCTGCAACGGGCAATTTTGCGCGCAGACGGCCCTTTTGGCCCATTGCACCGTCCGATCCTTCGTCCTATCTGACGGGATATGAGCAAACGCACGATCCTGATCCATCCCGACCCGCGCCTGAAAAAGGTCTCGGCCCCCGTGCCGGACCTCAGCGATGATCTGCGCCGACTGGCCGATGACATGCTGGAAACCATGTATGACGCGCCGGGCATCGGTCTGGCCGCCCCGCAGGTGGGGATCAATGCACGGCTGATCGTGCTGGATTGCGTCAAGGGCGACAAGGAAACCCCGCGCCCCCTGATCATGTTCAACCCCGAGATCGTGGCATCCTCGGACGAAAGCAGCACCTATGAGGAAGGCTGCCTTTCGATCCCCGAACAATATGGCGACGTGACCCGCCCCGCCGAAGTGACGGTGCGCTGGATCGACCGCAACGGCCACGAACAGCAAGAGGATTTCGCCGACCTCTGGGCCACCTGCGTGCAGCACGAGGTGGACCATCTGGATGGCAAACTCTTCATCGACTACCTCACGCCGCTGCGCCGTCAGTTGATCACCCGCAGGATGCAGAAACTGAAACGCGACAGGGCGCGGGTGTGAGCGGGCTGCCGATCCTGCGCTGGCCGGACGCACGGCTCTCCACGGTCTGCGACCCGGTCGGCCCGGATGACGATCTGGGCGATCTGGTCCGCGCCATGTTCGAAACGATGTATGATGCCCCCGGTCGCGGCCTTGCCGCGCCGCAAGTGGGCGTCTTGAAGCGGCTTTTCGTGATGGATTGCGGCTGGAAGGATGGCGATATGACACCGATGGTCTGCATCAATCCCGAAATCCTGCGTGCCGATGGCATGGCCCCCGGCTCTGAGGGCTGCCTGTCGATCCCCGGCGTTCTGGCCGAGGTGATGCGCCCCGAACGTATCCTGCTGCGCTACCGCGATCTCGACGGCGCGGTCCAAGAGGTGGAGCTGGACGGGTTCGAGGCGCGCTGCGCGCAGCATGAACTGGATCATCTTGACGGGATCGTCACCTTCGACCGTCTCTCACCCGAGGCGCGCCGCGTGGTGGAAGAAGCCTATTCCGTCAGCTTTCCGGTGCGCCCCGCGTGACCGCGCGCCGCTGCATCCCATGGCCCGATAAGCGCCTGCGGACGCCTGCGGCCGATGTGCCCGCCATCACCGATGAGATCCGCGCCATCTGGACCGACATGATCGACACGATGGAAGCGATGCCCGGCGTCGGCCTCGCCGCGCCCCAGATCGGCGTGATGCTGCGCCTTGCCGTCGTCGATGCCTCGGACAAGCGCGGGCAGGCCGTGCGCATGGCCAACCCCGAGATCGTCCACGCCTCGGTCCAGCTGCGCGACCACGAAGAAGCCAGCCCCAACCTGCCCGGTGTGTCCGCCACGATCAGCCGCCCCCGCGCGGTCCTCGTGCGCTTCCTCAACGAACTGGGCGAGGTTGAGGAACGGGATTTCGTCGGCCTCTGGGCCACATCGGTGCAGCATCAGATCGACCATCTGGCAGGCCGGATGTATTTCGATCACCTGTCAAAGGTGAAACGCGACATGCTGCTCCGCCGCGCAAGGAAACAGGCATGAGACTGGTGTTCATGGGCACGCCCGAATTTTCGGTCCCGGTGCTGGATGCGCTGGTCGCCGCGGGCCATGACATTGCCGCCGTCTATTGCCAGCCGCCCCGCCCCGCAGGACGCGGCAAGAAGGAGACGCCCACCCCCGTGCATCAGCGCGCGGCCGAACTGGGCTTGCCGGTCCGCCACCCCACCAGCCTCAAGGGGGCAGAGGCGCAGGCGGATTTCGCCGCACTCAATGCCGATGTGGCCGTGGTTGTGGCCTATGGTCTGATCCTGCCGCAAGCGGTGCTGGACGCGCCCAGACATGGCTGCCTGAACATCCATGCCAGCCTTCTGCCGCGCTGGCGCGGTGCCGCCCCCATCCACCGCGCCATCATGGCGGGCGATGCCGAAACGGGTATCTGCATCATGCAGATGGACGCGGGGCTGGACACCGGCCCCGTGCTGCTGCGCGCGGCGACCCCCATCGGACCCGCGGAAACCACAGGCCAACTCCACGACCGCCTGTCCCGGATGGGCGCACGCCTGATCGTCGAGGCCCTTTCCCGGCTGGGTGATCTGGTGCCCGAAGCACAGCCCGCCGACGGCGTCACCTATGCCAGCAAGATCGACAAGGCCGAAGCCGCCATCGACTGGTCCCGCCCCGCGCTTGAGGTGGACCGCCTGATCCGTGGCCTCTCGCCCTTTCCCGGCGCCTGGACCCTCCATGACGGCCAGCGGATCAAACTGCTGGCCTCGCGTCTGGCGCAAGGCACGGGCGCGCCCGGCACGGTGCTGGACGATGCCCTGACCGTCGCCTGCGGCACGGGTGCGGTGCAGCTTTTGCGCTTGCAACGGGCCGGGCGCGGCGCGCAGGATGCGGCAGAGTTTCTGCGCGGCATGCCGCTGTCCAAAGGCACGCAACTATAAGGGTTGAACGATGTTTCCCACGATGATCGGAACGGTGGTGATAGCGGGGATCGTCGGCTATGCCTCGGAAAAGACGGGTTTCACCCATAACGGTTACCTGCAATCGATCATCATTTGCGTCGGCGGGGCGTTCCTCTTTTACTTCGTGCGGATCATGTTCGGTCTCAGCATCGGCACCCCCGGCGTGGACGCGATCCTGTCCTCGATCGGAGCGTTGATTCTGGTCCCGACCCATTGGCGCAAACGATAGGAGGCTGTGATGGCGGTGATCTGGTTGCTGATCATAGGGGCCGCGGCGGGTTTCATCGCCACACGCCTGATGCGGATCGAGGCGGATATTATCACCACCATCGTGATCGGCATGGTCGGCGCGCTGATCGGGGGGCTGGTGCTGCGCGCCCTGCTGGCAGTGATGGGCTTCGGCGCGGGACTGGTGGGCGCGATCCTCGGTTCGCTGTTGCTGATCTGGCTCTGGCAGCTTTACACGGGCCGCAAGTAACGCAACCTGCGCCCGTGGCCGCGTTGCCCTTTGGATATTTTCAGCAAGAAGAAGCTAAAGCGCCCCTGCCGCAGCCGCGAAGCGACGCGCCTCATCGGGGGCAAGGCCCATCTGCTGCGTGGGATCGAAAACCGGGGAAAGATCCAGATCAGGATAAGAGGCGCGCGCCAGATCGGCCAGATCCGCGCCGGTCTCGCCGGCCTTTTTGCTCAGCGCCTTGATCGCCGCCTGCGCGTCAGGCCGGGGCAGATGCGCCGCTAGCGCGAAACTCAACGCCTCGGCATGGATCAGGTTCTGCCCGTCGATCATCGCGCCCAGCATCGCGCGGGGCAAGGGGGCCAGTGTCTGGGACAGGCTTTGTGCGTGAATCAGTGTCGCAGTGGTGGCAAGGCAAAGCTGCGGCAGCACCAGCCATTCGGTGAACCACGCCGCCCCGTCCCGGTCCAGCCGATGCAAGGCCGCGCCCTGCAAGGTGGCCTGCAGCCCCGCCACATGCCGCGCCGTCGCCGCCATGGCCGATGGCGACACCGGGTTCTGTTTCTGCGGCATGGTCGAGGAGGCGCCAGCGGCACCAAGCGAGACCTCGCCAATCCCCGTCTGCGTCAGGATCAACAGATCCTCGGCCATCTTGCCAAGGGCCAAGGCCAGCCGGGCCTGCCAATCGGCAATACGCAGGATCGGCCCGCGGTCACTGTGCCAGCTGCGCGCCGGATCATGCAGGTTCAGCGCCTTGGCCAACGCCTCCCGCGTCTCAAACGCCCTTGGCCCCAAAGCCGCCGATGTGCCCGCCGCCCCCGACAGCGACACCCAGAGCGATGATTGCCGCAACGCAGGCAACTCCCCCACCAGATCAAGCAGCGGCGCGCCCCAATGCGCCACCGTCGCGCCGAAACTGGTGGGTGTCGCGTGCTGCCCATAGGTCCGCGCCGCCATCGGCAGATCGGCATGATCCGCCGCCAGCCGCCCCAGCGCCTTGACCGTGGCCCGCAGCATCTCTTCCTGCAACACCAGCATCTGCCGCAACCGCAGCATCAGCCCCGTGTCGATGATATCCTGCGAGGTCGCGCCCCAATGGGCGTATTGCGCATGTTCCGGCGCCTCCATCGCGGCACGGAAAGCGGCCACCAGACCGGGGACCGAGACACCATTCTGCCCAGTCGGTGCCGCCAGCCCGGCAGGGTCGATCTGCACCTCCATCGCGGCGCGGTGGATGAAGGCCGCCGCCGTTTCCGGGATCACCCCCAGCGCGCCTTGCACGCGTGCCAGCGCGCCTTCGACCAGCAGCATGGCGCGCACCTCGGCCGTGTCGGTAAAGAGCTTGCCCACATCGCCCGCCGGGAAAAGGCGGCTGTATAGAGGGCTGTCGAACACGGATGCGGCCATGGCTCAGCCCTTCGCGATCTGGGTCAGCAGATCGGCCAGACCCTCCGGGTCGGCAAAGAACGGCGAATGCCCCGTCGGCATGGCGTAAACATCCGCGTCCGGCCAGCCCTCCGTCATGGTCCGCTGATACTCGGGCGGGATCGTCTGATCATCATCGCAGCGGATGTAGCTGCGCTTCACGCTGGCATGGGCCGCGCCCAGCCGGATCGGCGTGGCCTGCGGCTTGATCGCCTGAATGCACAGGCGGGGCAGCGCGTATTCCACCGCCTCGGCCGGGCAGCCGTTGTAGAAAAGCCCCGGCGCCTTGGCCAGATCGACGCGGAAAGCCAACCCATCCTCGGTCCGGATCGCGGCATCGGCCATCGGCTGACGCGGCGCTTCCGCGCGCATCTCGACCAGAGATCGCCCATCCTGCGCCGCATAGGCGCACAGATAGATCAGCCGCGCGATCTTGTCCGGGGCCATCTCGGCGGCCAGGGAAATCGGAAAACCCGCCATGGAATGACCAACCAGCATCACGGGCGCGTCGATGGCGTCGACGATCGCCTGCGCGTAACCCTCCAGCGTGATCTCTTGGTAAGGCGTGGCATCCGCCCCATGCCCCGGCAGGTCAATGGCGCGGGCCCTATGCCCCCGCGCCTCCAGCGCCGGAATCAGGTCACGCCAGCACCACGCGCCGTGGCACGAGCCGTGGATCAGAAGAAAGTCAGCCATTCAGATATCCAGAAATACCGTCTCGCCCTCACCCTGAAGACGAATGTCGAAACGATACTGACCCTCACCGGTCCGCTTTGCAATCAACGTCTCAACCCGTGGCCGCTGTTCGATCCGTGCCAGCAAGGGATCGGCACTGTTATCCTCATCCTCGAAATAGATGCGGGTAGACAGGCCGATATTGATCCCGCGCGCCACGATCCACAGGCTGATATGCGGGGCCTGCATCGCGCCCGAGCGATGCCGCACCGCGCCCGGTTTCACCGTGCGCAGGGTGAATAACCCGCTGTCCTTGTCGGCGGCAAAGCGGCAAAATCCGCTGACCGCCGGATCGGCCCCCGCCTGTCCCGCGAAAAGCCCGGCCGCATCCGGTTGCCAGCTTTCCATCATTGCATCGCGCAGCGCCCATCCGGTGCCGTCGATCACAGCCCCCGTGATGGTGATGATCTGCCCCTTGGCCCCCTCCGCAATCGGCGACAGCCCCAGATCCTCAGGGTAAACCCCCGGCAACCCGGCAAAGCTGGGAATGCAGCCGATATGCACATAGGGGCCTGCCGTCTGGGATGGCGTCTCGGTCAGCGTCTCAAGCGATTGCACCATGGCTTACATCCCCTCCAGCTTGTTCTCGAACATGGTTTGTCGCCGCCCGCGCAGCACGATGTCGAACTTGTAGGCCAGAAAATCCAAAGGCCGCGCCCGGCTCATGTCCAGAGGCGCCACCAGACGGTCCAACTGGCTGCGCGCCTTGATCGTCGCGGCAATCGGGCAGCGGTCGATCAGGGGGTCGCCCTCGAAATACATCTGCGTGATCAGGCGTTGCCCGAAACTGTGCCCAAAGACCGAGATATGGATATGCATCGGTCGCCAGTCATTCGCCCGGTTCGGCCAAGGATAGGCCCCGGGCCGGATCGTCAGGAACTGATAGCGCCCCTCCGCATCGGTGATCGTGCGCCCGCAACCGCCGAAATTCGGGTCCAGCGGGGCCAGATAATTGTCCTTCACATGCCGATAGCGCCCGCCCGCATTGGCCTGCCAGATTTCCACCAGAGTATGCGGCACGGGCCGCGCATTCTCATCCAGTACCCGCCCATGCATCAGGATACGCTCGCCAATCGCAGGGCTGCCATCCTTTGAGAAGTTGAGGATCAGGTTGTTATCCAGTGGCCCCAGCAGGGAGTGGCCGAACCGTGGCCCCGTCTCCTCGCTGGGCGTGCTTTCCATCGACAAGAGCGGCCATTTCGGCGAGCGCGGCACGGATGTCTTGTATTCGGGATCGTAGGGAACCGGATGCAGATGCCGCTGGCGCGGGATCAGCGGGCCTTGATCTGTCGTCTCACTCATTCTCTGCCTCCATCTCGGCATAGGTCGCCTTGGCCAGTTTCAGCGCATGATTGGCCCGCGGCACCCCGGCATAGATCGCCACATGCTGAAACGCCTCCAACACGTCGCGCTTGCTGGCCCCCGTCCGGGCCGTGGCGCGGATATGCATCGGGATTTCCTCGAAATTCCCCGTCGCCGCCAGCAGCGCCAGCGTCAGCATCGACCGTTCGCGCAAGCTGATTCCGTCACTGGCCCAGACGGTGCCCCATGCCCCTTCGGTGATCAGCGTCTGGAAGGGTTCGTCAAACGCTGTCTTTGCCGCCTCGGCCCGGTCCACATGGGTATCGCCCAGAACCTTGCGGCGCACCTGCATGCCCTTGTCGAACCGCTCAGACATGACCCACATCCTGCATGAACTTGGTCAATACGGCGGCGTATTCTTCGGGCTGCTCGACACAAGGCAGATGCCCCGCCTTGCGGATCAGATGGAACTGCGACCCGGGGATCAACTCCACCGTCTCACGCACCAGATCGGGCGGCGTCGAACCATCGTCAGACCCGGCAATCCCCAGCGTCGGCAGGCGCAGGCCCGAAGTCGGCGTGTAGAAATCCGTCCCCGAAATCGCCGCAGAACAGCCGATATAGCCCTCTGCCGGTTGCCGCACCAGCATGTTGCGCCAGGCGTGGAATGCGTCCGTCTTGCGGAAGGGCGCCGAAAACCACCGCTCCATGATCGCATCGGCCAAAGCCTCGATCCCGCCCGCGCGGACCGCGGCAATCCGGTCATCCCACATCGCCGGCTGACCGATCTTGGCGCCGGTGTTCGACAGAACCATTGCCCGCACCAGATCCATCCGTTTCACGGCCAGACCCTGCGCGATCATCCCGCCGATGGACAGGCCCACAAAAAGCGCGTCCCTGACCTCCAGATGATCCATCAACCGTTCCACATCACGCACCAATGTGCCCATGGCATAGGGCGCAGGCGTCAGTTCCGACAGCCCATGCCCCCGCTTGTCATAGCGGATGTATTTCAACCCCTTGGGCAGTAGCGGCAGCACCTGATCCCACAGGCGCAGGTCGGTGCCCAGCGAGTTTGCGAACACCACAGGCCGCCCCGACAGGTCGCCGTCGATACGGTAGTGAAGCTTGATATCCCCCAGATCGGCTATACGCATCAGTATGGTAACCCCACATAGTTTTCCGCCAAGGCGCGCTGCGCCGCGACAGAGGTTTCCAGATAGTCCAGCTCCGCCTCCTGCATGCGCTGCTCAAAGGGCGACTGGTCCGGGAACCGGTGTAGCATGGTCGTCAGCGACCATGAAAACCTTTCCGATTTCCAGACGCGGGCCAAGGCGCGTTCCGAGTATTTCGTCACACCCTCATCATCGCCCTGATAATACTGGATCAGCCCCTCATGCAGATAATGCACATCCCCGATGGCAAGGTTCAGACCCTTGGCCCCCGTGGGCGGCACGATATGGGCCGCATCACCAACAAGGAACAACCGCCCCCATCGCATCGGTTCGGCCACGAAAGACCGCAAGGGTGCGATGGATTTCTCGATCGACGGACCTGTCACCAGCGCCTCTGCGGCATCCGCCGGAATCCGGCGGCGCAATTCATCCCAGAATGCCTGATCCGACCATTGATCCAGACTGTCCGTCACCGGGCACTGCACGTAATAGCGGCTCAGATTCGCGTTCCGCATCGAACACAGCGCAAAGCCGCGCTCATGGTTGGCATAGATCAGCTCATGGCTGACAGGCGGCGTCTCGGACAGCACACCCAGCCAGCCGAACGGATAAACCCGCTCATATTCGCGCAGCACATCGGCGGGAATCTCTTTGCGGCAAGGACCGTGGAACCCGTCGCAGCCAGCCACGAAATCACAGTCGATCCGGTGCACTTTGCCATCTTTCATATAGGTGACGTATGGCGCATCGGTATCAAGATCATGCGGCTTCACCGCCGCCGCCTCATGGATCACCACACCACCCGCCTTGTCGCGCGCCGCATAAAGATCGCGCGTCACCTCGGTCTGGCCGTAAACCATGACCTGCTTGCCGACCAAGGCATCAAAGTCGATGCGAAACCCCCGGTTCCGCGCCGCCAGATAGGTGCCGCCATGCACGAATCCCTCGGTATCCATGCGCGCACCGACCCCTGCCTTGCGCAGCATCTCGACGCTGCCCCATTCCAGAACGCCCGCGCGGATGCGGCTTAGCACATAATCGCGGGTCTGGCGTTCCAGAACCACCGTGTCGATTCCGGCATTGTGCAGCAGCTGTGACAGCAGCAGGCCCGACGGACCCCCGCCGATGATGCAGACCTGTGTGCGCATGTGACCTCTCCCCTGTTCGCGAGGGAAGAGAAGCAAAAATAGTTTACGCTGTCAATTAAAATGGCGCATGCAGAAACTACAGCGTGATCAGAACGATCCCTGTCAGGATCAGCAACCCGCCCAAAGCCTGATGCATGGTCGGCGGCGCGATCGAGGCTGACAGGATGCCGATGACCAGCACGGTCACCAGCGTCACGATCACCGCCAGCGCCGCCAGCCATCCGGGGTGAATTCCCTCGCAATAGGGTCTGAGCAGAAGTGTGGCCAGAGCATAGCTTCCGGCTGCGGTCAGGACCATGACGGCCCGGTGTGAGGCAAGAATGATTTTCATGATGATACGGTCTTTCTGTGACGAACGCCTGAAATAAGGCCGATCAATGATGGTGAAATAAGGCACAACCTTTGCATGTGACGTCGCACCCGAAAAGGCGGGAAAACCTTACCTAAGGTTGTGGATAACTCCGGCTGATAGATGGCCCTGTCAGGGCTTCAACGTGTTCAGCGCCTGCTCGAACATCTCAAGATCCACGTTCCCGCCCGAGGCGACGACGATCACCGCATCCCCCTCGATCTGGTCACGCCGGGTCAGCGCGGCGGCCAAGGCCACGGCTCCGCCCGGTTCAAGCACGATCTTCAGCCGCAAAAACGCCTGCGCCATGGCCCGCAACGCCTCGTTGTCGGTCACGACAAGACCGGGTCCGCACAGGCGCTGCATGATCGGAAAGGTCAGGGTGCCAGGGCTGGGCGTCACGATCGCATCGCAGATGCTGCCGGTCATGGCGGCATTGCGTTCGATCTTCCCACTGGCCAGCGACCGGGCCGTGTCGTCGAATCCCTGTGGCTCGGCGGGCCGCGCGCGCAGACCGGGGGCCTCGGCCTCCAGCGCCAGCGCGATGCCCGATGTCAGGCCACCACCCCCGCAACAGACCAGAACATCCGCCTCCTCCACGCCAAGGACACGCGCCTGCGCCGCGATCTCCAGCCCTGTTGTGCCTTGCCCGGCGATCACCTCCGGCTCATCGAATGGCTTGATCAGCGTCAGCCCGCGCTCCTCGGCCATGCGCGCACCGATGGCGTCACGATCCTCGGTCGCGCGGTCATACAGCACCACCTCAGCGCCCAGCGCACGCGTGTTCTCGATCTTCAGGCGCGGCGCGTCCGACGGCATGATGATGACCGACGGCACACCGTGCTGCGTCGCCGCCAGCGCCACGCCCTGCGCGTGATTGCCCGAGGAAAAGGCGATCACCCCGTTGGCCCGCACATCCTCTGCCAAGGCCGAAACCGCGGAATACCCGCCGCGATACTTGAAGCTGCCCGTATGTTGAAGGCATTCCGCCTTGATCAGCACACGCCGCCCCGCCAGATGGTCGATGAAGGGCGATGACAACAGCGGCGTCTCGCGCGCATGTCCCTTCAGCCGCTCTGCCGCCGCGCGGATCATCTCGATATTCATGCCATCTGCTCCAGCCAGAGGTTCAGCGCATCCAGCGCCTCGGGTTCGTCAAGAAAGGGGATATGCGCCCGGTCCGGCACATGCGCGACGATCAGGCCGGGCATCCGTTCCGCCATCCGCGCGACGGTCGCATCGCTCAACAGGTCAGAGTTCGCGCCATGGATCACCGCGCAGGGCAGGGGGGCCATGGCATCGAACAGCGGCCACAGATCCGGCGCGCCCTTGGCCCCCGCCGCAATCACCGCCTCGCGCAGGCCGGAGTCGTAATTGATCCGCACACCCTCGGGGGTCTCCACATGGGTATGCGTCACCTCCTGACGCCAGCGCGCCAGTGGCACACCGGGAAACTTCGCCGCCATCGCCGCAGCCCGCTGCACGGCCAGATCGTCCAGCGTGGCCGCTTCCGGGTGACGGCCCAGATACCCCATGATCACATCCAGACCGCCCGGATCCAGTTCCGGCCCGATATCGTTCAGCGCCACACCCATCAACCGATGCTTCGCCATCGCGGCCAGAACCATCGCGATCAGCCCTCCGCGCGATGTGCCAAGGATCGCCACGCGCTCCAGCCCCAGATGATCCAGCAGTTCCAGCACATCCTGCGCCTCGCGCGGCACGGTATAGGTCAGCGGATCGGGCGACCACGCCGACTGTCCGCGCCCCCGATAATCCAGCCGGATCAATCGCACACCCGCCAGATGCGGAGCCACGAAATCGAAATCCCGCGCGTTGCGGGTCAGGCCCGACAGGCACAGCACCGCATGCCCCGCGCCCTCATCCTCGTAATGCAGGTGCAACCCGTCCGACGTCAGAAACTGCGGCATCAGCGGGTCACCAGATCGGGGATCGCGGTCAGGTCGCGCAGGATATGGTCAGGCCGCCCCGGCAGCCGGTCCACCGGATCGCCAGCGCGGTTCACCCAGACTGTCCGGAATCCGTAGGCCGCCGCAGCGCCCGCGTCCCACCCGTTCGACGAGACGAACAGCACATGCGACTTGGCACAGCCGAACCGCTGGATCACCATGTCATAGACCTGCGGCGCGGGTTTGAAGATCCCCACCGATTCGACCGACAGCACATCGTCCAGCACCTCGCCCAGCCCGGCGGATTGCACCGCCCCCGACAGCATCTCGGGGCTGCCGTTCGACAGGATCGCCGTGTTCATCCCCGCGGCCTTGAGCGCGCTCAGCATGCCAGGCACCTCGGGAAAGGCACTCAATTGCCAGTAAAGCGCCAGCAGCCGGTCCCGCAGCGCCACATCCCCGTCGAGCCCCTCGGATTCCAGCGCCCAGTCCAGCCCGTCCTGGGTGACCGTCCAGAAATCTGTATGATCGCCCGTGATGGCCCGCAACCAACTGTATTGCAGCTGTTTTTGCCGCCACTTCTCGGACAGCGCGGGCCAGTGGCGGGCAAAAGTCTCCCGCCCCGGTTCGGCCGCGACCTGACGCGCGGCAGCCGCCACGTCGAACAGGGTGCCATAGGCGTCGAATATGCAGGTCGTGATCATCTGTGCGCGCTATCCTTTTGCGTCAGACTGGCACGGCGGCGGGCAGGGGAAAAGAGTTAATCAGTGCGGATCAGCGGCATCTGGCTCTCTTGTTTGCAAAATCGGCCCCGTCTCTGTAGCCTTGCACCCGTCCACCCGAGAACCCGCGCGCGCCACAGGCAGGGCGGCCTCGACCATTCACCTTTCCAAAGCAGAACTGGAACAGTCATGACGCAGGTCAAACCGGGCGATACCGTCCGCATTCATTACACCGGCACCCTCTCGGACGGGGCCACCTTCGACAGCTCCGAAGGGCGCGACCCGCTGGAATTCGTGGTGGGCTCGGGTCAGATCATCTCGGGTCTGGATGTCGCCCTGCCCGGCATGACCGTGGGCGAAAAGAAGGTCGTCAAGGTTTCCGCCGATGAGGCCTATGGCCAGCCCGACCCGAACGCCCGTCAGGCCGTGCCCCGCGCCGAGATCCCGGCGGACATCCCGCTGGATCTGGGCACCCAGTTGCAGGTCCAGACACCGCAGGGGCAGGTGATGCCCGTCACGGTGGTCGATGTGACCGAAACCGAGGTGACGCTGGACGCGAACCACCCGCTTGCCGGGCGCGACCTGACCTTCGCCATCGAACTGGTCGCCATCGCCTGAGACCGGAGGCCGCAAGGCAGGAAAGGCGCGGGGTGCATTCGCCGCGCGCCTTTCCTATGATGGGGCAGCGTTCCGCACCGGAGACCTGTGATGAGCAATGCCACCGACACGATCCTTGCCCGCATCCGCGACCTGCAGGAACAGCTCGACGCCGAATTCGACCGCCGCCGCGAGGCGTTTCTCTACCGGCTGGACAACGGCCGTGTGATCTTCGACGCCGAGGCGCGCCGCCGTCAGCGCGAGATGCGGGTGCGCCTGTCGGATTTCCTGCGCAACACCCGGCCCATGGTCGTGCTGACCTCGCCATTGATCTACAGCCTGATCATACCTTTCGTGGCCCTCGATGTGATGGTCACGCTCTACCAGCGCATCTGCTTTCCCATCTACAGCATCCAACCCGTGCGCCGCGCCGACTTCATCCGCATCGACCGCCACCACCTGCAATATCTGAACGCGCTGCAAAAACTGAACTGCGTCTATTGCGGCTATTGCAACGGCGTCATCGCCTATGTGCAGGAAGTGGGCGGCCGGACCGAAGCCTATTGGTGCCCGATCAAACACGCCGCGCGCGTGGGGGCCCAGCATCGCTATTACGCGCAATTCGTGGATTACGGCGATGCCGCAGGCTTTCAGGACGGGCTGGAGGTCAACCGCGCAAGGATTGCACCCCCGGCAGAATAGGCTTCTTTTTGCCTGAAATATCCCGGGGGGATCGTCGAACGAAGTTCGACGCGGGGGGCAGGCCCCCCGTCCTCACATCTCCAGCAAAACCGCCCCCGCGCGGCGACCCGCCTCCACCGCCTGATGCGCCGCAACGCAATCCTCAAGCGCGAAACGCGCATGGATCGCAGGCGTCAGCGCGCCCGCCGCATGGGCCCGGTGCAGCATGCCGATGGCCGTGGCGCGTTCGGCCTCGGGCAGCAGATAGATCAACACCACATCGATGGTGATCGCGCGGAACAGGAACGCACCGAAAGGTAGCACCGGAGTCATCTGCAAGGCGGAACCATAGGCCGCCACCGTCCCGTTCTCGGCCACCGCCTGCGCCAGCATGGCGGCATTCAGACCGAACTCCACCTCCACCGCGCGATCCACACCGCGCCCGCCCGTCAGGTCCAGCACCTGTGCCGCCAGATCGGGGTCGCGGTAATCCAGCACCGTGTCGGCCCCCGCCGCGCGCACCCTGTCGAAATCGCCGGGTGACGCCGTGGCGATCACCCGCGCCCCGCCCCAGGCCGCCAATTGCACCGCATCATGGCCCACGGCCCCCGCGCCGCCCGAAACCAGCAGGGTCTTGTCCGTCACGCGCCCTCCACCAAAGACGCAATGCGCCGCGGTCAGCCCCGGAATGCCCAGCGTCGCCCCGTCCTCATTCCTCATCCCTTCGGGCAGCGCCACGGCCTGCGCCGACGGCAGGGCGATCATCTCGGCCGCGGTGCCAAAGGGCCGCCGCCATTGCCCGTTCCAGATCCAGACCCGCTGCCCGATCCGCGCCGACTCGACCCCCGCGCCCACCGCTTCGATCACGCCCGCGCCATCCGAATGGGGCACGATCACGTCAAAGGGCGGCTTGACCACACCGGGACGCGACCCTGCACGGGCCTTGACGTCCGAGGGGTTCACACCCGAATGGGTCAGCCGCACCAGAACCTCGCCGGGGGCGGGGTCGGGCGTTGGCAGATCGGTCAGGTGCAGCACATCGGCGGCTGGGCCAAAGGCGGAATAGGTGATCGCTTTCATGGACGGGTCTTTCCTTGAGGGCTGACATGCAAAACGCCCCGCAACACTTGCAGGGCGTGCGGTCTTGTTCAATCTCTTGGCGCGCCTATTTGCGCCGCAACCGGATCACCACATCGACCGAGGCGATCTCGGCCCCCGCAGGCGCGTTCGGGATGCGCGTGATCTCCAGCTCCTCGCTGGGCGCATCGGTCAGCGTGCCGCTATCCTCCCAGTAGAAATGCGGATGGTCATGCGTGTTGGTGTCGAAATAGCTTTTGGTGCCATCCACCGTGATCTCGTGCATCAGCCCGACATCGCAAAAAGCCCGCAACGTATTGTAGACCGTGGCCAGCGACACCCGCTCGCCCGTGTCCTGCACGGCCGCGAAAAGGCTTTCTGCCGTGACATGGCGATGTTCACCATCACCAACCAGAAGGGCCGCCAAAGCCACCCGCTGCCGGGTCGGGCGCAGCCCTGCGGTGGCCAGCCAATCGGTGCCGCGCTGTTGGGCGCGCGCGCTGTGATGGCTGTCCGTCTGTGCGCTCATGTGCTTGGTCATCGTCATCCGTTCCCGTCTCTTCCCTTCCTTATAAAGCCCGAAACAGGGAAATTTCAATTGCAAACCATAATCAGCCGCAACGCCCCCGCCATGGCGACCCGGTCGCGCAGGCTTGCAAGGGCTTGCGGGCCGATGCTAGAGGGGTCAGACTGAAATCACGCCTCCAAACCACCCTGAAGCCCACGCCAGACCACAAGAAGGACCGCGCCCGCATGGCCCAGTATCCCACCCGTTTCGACAAGGAAGACCTGCTGAAATGCGCCCGTGGCGAGCTGTTCGGCCCCGGCAACGCCCAGCTTCCCGAACCGCCGATGCTGATGATGGACCGCATCACTGAGATTTCCGAGGATGGCGGCCTGCACGGCAAGGGCCATGTGGTGGCCGAATTCGACATCACCCCGGACCTGTGGTTCTTCTCCTGCCATTTTCCCGGCAACCCGATCATGCCCGGCTGTCTGGGTCTTGACGGGCTGTGGCAGCTCACTGGCTTCAATCTGGGCTGGCGCGGCTGGCAGGGGCGCGGCTACGCGCTGGGCGTGGGCGAGGTGAAACTGACCGGCATGGTCCGCCCCGATCGCAAGATGCTGACCTACAAGGTGGATTTCACCAAGGCGATCCAGACCCGCCGCCTGACCATGGGCGTGGCCGACGGCATCGTCGAGGCCGATGGCGAAGTGATCTACCAGGTCAAGGACATGAAAGTGGCCCTCAGCGAAAGCTGAGAACCCGCCCCACCCGACGCAACGCCATTCCGCCTAACCGCTTGCCCCTCAATCCCTGCTGTCCTACACAGACTTGAACAAGATCAAGGGAGGGCGTCCATGCGCCGCGTCGTCGTTACAGGGCTGGGGATCGTGTCCAGCATCGGCAACAATGCCTCGGAAGTGCTCGAGGCGCTCAAGGCGGGCCGCTCGGGTATCCGCGCCAATGAGGCGATGAAGGAACACGGCTTCCGCAGCCAGATCGCAGGCGACATCAAACTCGACATCGCCGAGCATGTGGACAAGCGCACCCTGCGTTTCATGGGGCCGGGGGCGGCTTACGCCCATATCGCCATGGGGCAGGCCATCGCCGATGCAGGATTGACCGAGGCCGATATCTCCAACGAGCGCACCGGGCTGGTGGCAGGCTCCGGCGGCCCATCCACATCCTCGATGCTGGTGGCGCATCAGACCGTGCTGGCCAATGGCAGCCCCAAGCGGATCGGGCCCTTCGCCGTGCCCAAATGCATGTCCTCGACCATTTCCGCCAACCTCAGCACCGCCTACAAGATCAAGGGCATCAACTATTCCATCACCTCGGCCTGCTCGACCTCGCTGCATTGCATCGGCAACGCCGCGGAGCAGATCATGATGGGCAAGCAGGACGTGATGTTCGCCGGCGGCGGCGAGGAACTCGATTGGACGCTGTCTTGCCTCTTCGACGCCATGGGCGCGATGAGCAGCAAGTATAACGACACACCGGAACTGGCCTCCCGCGCCTTTGATGCGGACCGTGACGGCTTTGTCATCGCAGGCGGCGGTGGCATCGTCGTGCTGGAAGAACTGGACCACGCCCTTGCGCGCGGCGCCAAGATCTATGCCGAAGTCACCGGCTATGCGGCCACATCCGACGGCCATGACATGGTCGCCCCCTCGGGCGAGGGCGGCGAACGCGCCATGCGACTGGCGCTGGCGGGCCTGAACAAGGATCGCAAGGTCGGCTATATCAACGCCCATGGCACATCCACCCCCGTGGGCGACGTGGGCGAGGTCGAAGCCGTCCGCCGCGTCTTTGGCCGGGGCACGACTCCGCTGATCTCCTCGACCAAATCCATGACCGGCCACAGCCAGGGGGCCACCGGCGCACAAGAGGCGATCTATTGCCTCTTGATGCTGGAACATGATTTCATCGCCCCCTCGATCAACGTGAAAACCCTTGATCCGGCGATTGATGCGGGCGAAATCGCCACGCAGCGCATCGACAATGCGGGGCTCGACACGGTGATGACCAACAGCTTCGGCTTTGGCGGCACCAATGGCTCGATGCTTTTGTCGAAATATCACGGGTGATCTGACATGACAGGACAGATGCAGGGTAAACGCGGCCTGATCATGGGGGTCGCCAACGAACGCTCGATCGCATGGGGCATCGCCAAGGCGATGGCCGAGGCCGGGGCCGAACTCGCCTTCACCTATCAGGGTGAAGCCTTCGGTTCGCGCCTGAAACCGCTGGCCGAAAGCGTGGGTTCCGATTTCATGGTCGACGTGGACGTGACCGATGACGCCAGCCTTGATGCCGCGTTTGAGAGTTTGGCCGCCCGCTGGCCCACGATTGATTTCGTGGTCCACGCCATCGCCTTTTCCGACAAGAACGAACTGACCGGGCGTTTCCTGAACACCAGCCGGGCCAATTTCCGCAACTCGCTGGATATCTCGTGCTATTCGCTGATCGAAGTGGCCCGCCGCGCCCATCCCCTGATGGTGGAGAACGGCGGCACCATCCTGACCCTGACCTATCAGGGATCAAACCGCGTTACACCCTTCTACAACGTCATGGGCGTGGCCAAGGCGGCGCTGGAATCCGCCGTGCGCTATCTGGCCAATGACCTTGGCCCCGAAGGCATCCGCGTCAACGCCATCAGCCCCGGCCCGATGAAGACGCTGGCCGGTGCCGCCATCGGCGGCGCGCGCAAGACCTACAAGCATACCGACATGAACGCCCCCCTGCGGTCGAACGCCACGCTCGAGGCGGTGGGCGGCACGGCGGTCTATCTTGCCTCGGACGCAGGGGCTTGCACGACGGGCGAGATCATCCGCGTCGATGGCGGCTATCACGTGCTTGGCATGCCGCAGCCCGACAATATCTGACGGGCGCGTGGGCGGCGGGGCAGGGACGCTCCGCGGGGGATATTTGAAGCAAAAAGAAGCGCAGGTTCTGGGGGCATGGAATGACGGTTCTGATCGCGGGCGCAGGCATTGCCGGGCTGGCCATGGGCCTTACGCTGCACCAGCTGGGCATCCCCTTCCGCATTTTCGAGCGCGTGGGCGAATTGCGCCCCCTTGGCGTGGGGATCAACATCCAGCCCAACGCGGTGCGCGAACTCTATGATCTGGGCCTGCAAACCCATCTGGACGCCATCGGCGTGCGCACGCGGCAATACGGGTTCTACACCAAGACGGGCCTTGAAATCTGGGCCGAGCCGCGCGGGCTTCATGCCGGATACACATGGCCGCAATATTCGATCCATCGCGGCAAGTTGCAGATGATGCTGCTGGAGGAACTGCAAGCAAGGGCAGGGGCCGATTGCGTGGTCACCGGCGCGGGCGTGATGCGCTATGAGACGGATGCACAGGGCGCCACCCTGATCCTGAGCGATGGGACACGCGTGACGGGCGATCTGGCGATTGCCGCCGATGGCATCCGCTCGGCCATCCGCGCCCAGATGCTGCCCGACGAAGGCGAGCCGATCTGGAACGGCGCGATCATGTGGCGCGGCACCAGCCCCGGCGTGCCCTTTCTGGGTGGGGCCGCGATGATCCTTGCAGGCCATGACACCCAGCGGTTCGTGGCCTATCCGATTTCCGCCACCGACCCCGCAACCGGGCTGGCCGAGATGAACTGGATCGCCGAACTGCGCGTCGATCCCGGCCGCGCCATGGCCAAGGGCGACTGGAACAAGCCCGCCGATCCGGCGGAATTCCTGCCCGCGTTCGAGGATTGGGATTTCGGCTGGATCGACTGCCCCGCCATGATCCGCGCCACGACCGGCCCGGTCTATGAATATCCCATGGTTGACCGCGAACCCATGGCCCGCTGGACCGATGGCCGCGTGACGCTCATGGGGGACGCCGCCCATGCCACCTATCCGGTGGGCTCCAACGGCGCGAGCCAGGCCATCATCGACGCGCGCAAACTGGGGGCGGCGCTCCGCGCCCATGGCGTGACACCCCAAGCCCTTGAAGCCTACGAGGCCGAAATGCGCCCCCGCGCCGAAGGCATCCTGCGCGCCAATCGTGGCGCTGGCCCGGATGCGGTCATGCAGATGGTCGAGGACCGTTGCGGCGGTGTGTTCGACAAGATCGAGGATGTCATCCCCCGCGCCGACCTCGCCGCCCATGCCGAGAAATACAAGCGCCTGTCAGGCTTTTCCATCGAGGTGCTGAACGCCCAGCCAGCCATTCTGGGGCCGATGGACCGCGCGGCGGAATAACCCGCTCAGAACCACTGACCCGGCTCCATCAGCCCCAGATCCAGCAACTGTCGCGAATGCCACTCGAACAGGGTGGAATTGTGCCAGCGGAAACTATGGATGTCGAAGGTCGATCCGGGGTTGGCCTTCAGCGCCTTGGCCGTGCGGAACGAACAGATGGCCGCCGTGATGTTGTGATGCCACGGGCAGGCATAGGTGTTGTATTCCTCGTTATTGAACGTGTGTGTCTCGCGCAGCTCCAACCCCGGCTTGGCCCGGAACAGCGCGATCCGGTCGATCTTGCGCCGCGGCGCGGGGATATGCTCCTCATAGCGCCAGCGCAGACCGCCGAAGAAATCCAGCTGCCGTTCGCGCGGGTGGTTGTGATTGTCCGGATCGACACGCGCCAGCGCGTAATAGCCCGACTTGTCCAGATGTGCATCCTCAAGGCTCACGGCGGACGGGCGCGCGTTCAGATCCCCTGCATAGAGGTCAATGACATAGCACAGCATCGCATCGCGCCGTTCCTCGGTGTGAAAGGCCAGCATCTCGGCCGCAGAGCGGCTCTCGCAGAAGGGATAGAACAGGTATTCCGCGTTGTAGCAGTAATAGAACCATGTTCCGGGCGCGGCCTTGATCAGCGCATTGACCGTATCGGTCAGCATGGTCGGCGCCAGCGTGTCGTGGTCGATCCGGTGCACCGTGCTGTCGAACTCCTCCGCCAGATCGAAGGCGGCCGGCATGAAGGCCAGAACCGCAGCAAATCCCAACCCCAGATGATGCCGCAGGGTCGAGGCGACCTCGACCTCATCCTCGACAAAGATCACCGCCACCGGCCCCTTGGCCAGCAGTTTGTCCGACCGGGTCAGAAAATCCTTGAGACTCGTATACCGCATCGCCGTGAAATCGCCCCGCACCTGTCGTCTCTGCCTGTTGCCGCGCAAGGTCCGCGAAATCCGCGTGCATTGCAAGGGACCCCCGTTCTGGTATAGGCACGCATCCGACCCCCGACCGTCAGGACATCTCCATGAGCACGCCGAAGAAACTCTATATCAAGACCTATGGCTGCCAGATGAACGTCTATGACAGCGAGCGCATGGCCGAGGCGATGGGCAGCTCGGGCTATGTCGAGACGGCGACGCCCGAAGACGCCGACATGATCCTGCTCAATACCTGCCATATCCGCGAGAAAGCGGCGGAAAAGGTCTATTCCGAACTGGGCCGCTTCCGCGTGCTGAAAGAGGCCAATCCCGACCTCAAGATCGGCGTCGCGGGCTGCGTGGCGCAGGCCGAAGGGGCCGAGATCATGCGCCGCCAGCCGCTGGTCGATCTGGTCGTCGGCCCGCAAAGCTATCACCGCCTGCCGCAGCTCGAGGCCCGCACGCGTGAGGGCAAGCGTGCCCTCGACACCGATTTCCCCGAGGATGACAAGTTCGAAACCCTCCGCCACCGCCCCAAGGCCGCGCGCGGGCCCACAGCCTTCCTGACCGTGCAGGAAGGCTGCGACAAGTTCTGCGCCTTCTGCGTGGTGCCCTATACGCGCGGTGCCGAAGTCAGCCGCCCCGCCGACCGCATCCTTGAGGAAGCCCGCGATCTGGTCGCGCGCGGTGTGCGCGAGATCACGCTGCTGGGCCAGAACGTCAACGCCTATCACGGCGCCGGCGAAGGTGGCGACTGGTCGCTGGCCCGCCTCATCCGCGCTCTGGACCGCATCGACGGGCTGGAGCGCATCCGCTTCACCACCTCGCATCCCAACGACATGTCCGATGACCTGATCGCCGCCCATGGCGATTGCGCCAAGCTGATGCCCTATCTGCATCTGCCCGTGCAATCGGGCAGCGACCGCATCCTCAAGCGGATGAACCGCAACCACACGGCCGACGCTTACCTGCACCTGATCGAACGGATCCGCGCCGCGCGCCCCGATATCCTGCTCTCCAGCGATTTCATCGTGGGCTTCCCCGAAGAGACCGAGGCGGATTTCACCGCCACGCTCGACCTGATCCGCGCGGTGGAATTCGGGCAGGCCTATTCCTTCAAATACTCTACCCGCCCCGGCACCCCGGCGGCCGAGCGCGCGCAACTGCCTGACGATGTCACGACCGACCGCCTCTACCGGTTGCAGGCGCTTCTGGCCGCGCAGCAGCGTCGCGTGCAGGACAGCATGGTCGGGCGCGAGGTCGCGGTCCTTTTCGAACGTGCGGGCCGGATGCCGGGTCAGATGGTCGGCAAATCCGAATATCTGCATGCCGTGCATGTGTCCGACGCCGCTGCAACCATCGGGCAGATCGCACGGGTCAGAATCACCGGCAGCGGCACGAACTCCCTGTCCGGCGTCATGGCCTGAACCGGCCCCGCCTGAAAAAGAGCACTGTCTCCTGATCCGCATGAGGGGCGAATGCCTCCCCTGATGGCTGCGTCATGGGCGAGTTGCTGTGCCGTCATTCGCCCAAAGATATAATCCGTCCTTTCGCTGGGGATTGTTGCGCGAATATCCACAATATCTTGTGGAATTTTCTTCCCAATCGCTACAAATCTTCGTATTCTGCCGTCTAGTATGTGCGCCCCTGGGGTCTCCTGTCGGGCGATTTGGTTAAACAGTAATCAAGGGGACTTTTCCAAGATGACATGGTCAGCAATACGTGCGGCGCTCGCCTGTGCGGTTGTGTCCGCAGTGGCCGTCGCGGGGCTCGCAGATGCGGCCTCGGCCCAGCAGAACACCGTCAAGGGTGAGCGGTATGTCCCCACCATCTGGGTCGACCCGGATGGTTGCGAACATTGGGTGATGGACGATGGTGCCGAAGGTTTCATGTCGCCGCATCTGGACCGCAACGGCAATCCCGTCTGCCACCGGGGGCAGGTCTGCGGCGTGATGCCGACGGATCAGTTCTTCGCCACCAACGGCGCCCAGATCCACGCCAACACCCGCCAGAATCTTGAATCCTTCTTCCGCAAGGCGAATGCGCGGGCCTATCTGGTCCACGGTCACACCGACAGCCGCGCCTCGGACGAATACAACATGAGCCTCAGCCTGCGGCGCGCCGATGCCGTGGCGCGGGTCGGGCAATCCGTCGGTGCCAATATCATCGACGTGCGCGGCTTCGGCGAACGGATGCCAAGGGCCAGCAATTCCACCGCAGACGGCATGGCGCAGAACCGCCGCGTCGAAATCATCTGCCTGCGCTGAGGAGACCGGAAATGACCTATTTCAAGGGAATCGCAATGCTGGGGGTCGTGGCGGCCCTGGCGGGTTGCACGGTTGATGCGGACAAGTCGCGGGATACCGGGTTGGACCGCAAGCACCTCAGCCAGCTTGTGGCGGGTGTCTGGGTCGATCCCAACGGCTGCGACCACTGGATCATCGACGACGGGCTGGAGGGCTATCTGTCGCCCCGCCTGCAACCCGATGGCGCGCCTGTCTGCTCCAATGCTGCCCCTCCGGGCACGGCGGTCGGCCCCTACAAGGCGCGCGGCAAGATTCTGCCCAACCTCTGATCCGGGCGACATTTCGCCCGAACATGCACCACAGACGCCCCGCCTGTGGTGTTTTTTGTTGCCCGGCACCCTACATGATGATCATGCCGCTTGCACGATGCCGCGCAACTTGGCACCCTTTCCCACAGGTGACAGGGTCAGCCCTCCGCTGATCCGGCCTCAGCAAGGAGATCTGCTTGGCTATCACAGTGCTGCCCCCGCCCTTCGACCCGTCCTCCCAGATCGAACGTCTGGCCGAATTCCCCGATAACCGCCTGCTGATCGACCTGTGTGGCGAATATGATCGCAATCTGGCCGATCTGGAGAAGAAACTGGGGGTGCAGATCCTGCGGCGTGGCAATCAACTGGCCGTCTTCGGCGACCCGGATGCCACAGCCAACGCGATCGAGGTGCTGGATGCGCTCTATGAACGCCTCGAATCAGGCCGCGCGCTCGAACAGGGCGACATCGACATGCAGATCCGCATGGGCAACTCCGCGCAGGACACCGGCCTTCTGGCCGGCGACCAGCTCGAAATGTTCCGCGCCGGAAGGGTCGAGATCAAGACGCGCCGCAAACTCGTTGAACCCCGGACCGAGGCGCAGAAAGCCTATGTCCAGAACCTCTTCAAGAACGAGCTGTGCTTCGGCATCGGCCCTGCGGGCACCGGCAAGACCTATCTGGCCGTGGCGGCAGGCGTGTCCATGTTCATCACCGGACAGGTGGACCGGATCGTGCTGTCCCGCCCCGCGGTCGAGGCGGGTGAGAAACTGGGCTACCTGCCCGGCGACATGAAGGACAAGGTCGATCCCTACATGCAGCCGCTCTATGACGCGCTCAACGATTTCCTCCCCGGCAAGCAGACCGCCAAGCTGATCGAGGAAAAGCGGATCGAGATCGCCCCCTTGGCCTTCATGCGTGGCCGCACCCTCAGCAACGCCTTCGTGGTGCTGGACGAGGCGCAGAACGCCACCTCCATGCAGATGAAGATGTTCCTCACCCGTCTGGGCGAAGGCTCGCGCATGGTCATCACCGGCGACCGTACCCAGATCGACCTGCCGCGCGGTGTGACCTCGGGTCTGGCCGATGCCGAACGTCTGCTGAAATCCATCGACAAGATCAGCTTCAACTACTTCACCTCCAAGGATGTGGTCCGCCATCCCCTTGTCGCCGCCATCATCGAAGCCTATGAGGCGGACGGCACGGTCTGAACACCGCCGCCCGTTTCATCTTGCGCCAAATACTCTCGGGGGTGCGGGGGCAGACAGCCCCCGCTGCAACATCGCCACATGCTGACCGATACACAGATCGAAGACGACCGATGGGCGCAGGCCGGGCTCGCGGCTCTGGCCGAGACCGCCGCCTGCGCGACGCTCACCCATCTGGGTTTTGACCCTGATCTCTACACCATCAGCCTGCTGGGGTGCGATGATCGCCGCATCAGCGTGTTGAACGCCGAGTTCCGGGGCAAACCCGCGCCCACCAACGTGCTCAGCTGGCCCGCGCAGGACCTCGCCGCCGAGGAAGAGGGAGAGGCCCCCTATGTCCCCGACGCGACCCCGCAGGACGATCCCTTTGCCTTCGACGAAGAGGACGAGGACGAGGGCATCGCGCTGGGCGACATCGCCATCGCTTGGGAAACCTGTGCGCGGGAAGCCGCCGAGACGGGCAAGCCGCTGGCGCATCATGTGACCCATCTGGTCGTTCACGGAACCTTGCATTTGCTGGGCTATGACCATGTTCGTGACAAGGATGCCACTTTGATGGAAACAATCGAGGTGGCGATACTTGGCAAACTGGGGGTCCCTGACCCATATTAGGGGCACCGAGGCGGGCCGGTTGCCCGCCGATGGCATTTTGACCAAGGAAGCGCAGCTTCCACATTCTGGAAAGGTACGATGGGCGACAGCATAGACGGGCGACGAAGAGGACGAGGACGAGGGCATCGCGCTGGGCGACATCGCCATCGCTTGGGAAACCTGTGCGCGGGAAGCCGCCGAGACGGGCAAGCCGCTGGCGCATCATGTGACCCATCTGGTCGTTCACGGAACCTTGCATTTGCTGGGCTATGACCATGTTCGTGACAAGGATGCCACTTTGATGGAAACAATCGAGGTGGCGATACTTGGCAAACTGGGGGTCCCTGACCCATATTAGGGGCACCGAGGCGGGCCGGTTGCCCGCCGATGGCATTTTGACCAAGGAAGCGCAGCTTCCACATTCTGGAAAGGTACGATGGGCGACAGCATAGACGGGTCTTCTGGGGCAGCGCAGGGCGCGCTGCCGTATTCAGAGATCGACAAGACGTCACAGGGCGGGTTTTTCCGCCGGATCATCGGGGCGCTCAGCCCCTCGGACAGCGATGACGACAGCGAAGAGACGGCCTCGAACGCCTCGACCCCCGAACGTCAGCAGGTCCACAACATCCTGAACCTGCGCCGCATGCGTGTGGAGGATGTGGCGATCCCCAAGGCGGACATCACCGCCGTTCCCGATACGATCTCGATGGATGAACTGGTCGAGCTGTTTCGCGAAACCGGCCTCACCCGGCTTCCGGTCTATTCCGGCACGCTGGATACGCCGCTCGGGATGCTGCACCTCAAGGATTTCGCGCTCAAGCACGGGTTCAACGGCACCTCCGAGGAATTCTCCCTCAAGCAGATGCTGCGTCCCCTCCTTTATGTGCCGCCTTCCATGTCCATCGGCGTGCTGCTGCAAAAGATGCAGTCCGAACGCAAGCACATGGCGCTGGTGATCGACGAATATGGCGGCGTCGATGGCCTTCTGACGATCGAGGACCTGATTGAACAGGTCATCGGCGAGATCGAGGACGAACACGACACCGACGAGGATCAGTTCTGGACCGCCGAAAAACCGGGCCAGTATCTGGCCCTGTCCAAAACCCCGCTCGAGGATTTCGAGGCCGAGATCGGCCTCTCTCTGACCGAACACGAGGATGTGGACGAGGAAGAGATCGACACGCTGGGCGGTCTGGTCTTCATGCTCGCGGGCCGCGTGCCCGTGCGCGGCGAGGTGGTCCAGCATCCCGCGGGGGTGGAATTCGAGGTGGTCGATGCCGACCCCCGCCGCATCAAGCGACTGAGGGTCCGCCTGCCACATGCGTCTGCCGCCTGACATGCAGCCCCGCCTTGCGGGGCTGCGCGGCCAGCTTGCGCTGGCCGCCTTGGCCGGTGGGCTGGGGGCCTTGGGACAGGCGCCCTTCGATCTGTGGTTTCTGGCAATCCCCGGTCTGGCGCTGCTCTTCGCGCTGTTGCGCCGCGCGGATGGTCCGCGCCGCGCCGCGCTGATCGGGTGGGCCGCAGGAACCGGCTATTTCGCGCTCGCGCTGTTCTGGATCATCGAACCTTTCATGATCAATCCGGCCCGTCACGGCTGGATGGCGCCTTTCGCGCTGGTGGGCATGTCCGCCGGTCTCGCGCTCTTCTGGGCAGGGGCAGGGGCCGCAACCCGCTGGCTTGGCGGCACGGCCCTCGCCTTCATCGCCAGCTTCGCTCTGGTCGAGGTCGCCCGCTCCTATGTCCTCACCGGCTTTCCTTGGGCGCTGATCGGCCATGTATGGATCGACACGCCGCTGGTGCATATGGCCGCACTGGTCGGCCATCACGGCCTGACCCTCCTCGCCCTGACGGCAGGCACCGGGCTGATGCTGCTCCTGATCCCGGCACGGCGCTGGTGGGGAGCGGCCAGCCTCGCCACCGTGGCGGCGGCAGCGCTCTGGGGCAGCAGCGTCCCGATGGGGGCTGGACCCGTCGCACAGGCCGATCCCGCCCTTTCAGAGCGTCCGGTGATCCGCATGATCCAGCCCAACGCGCCGCAACATCTGAAATGGGATCGCACGATGATCCCGGTCTTCTTCCAGCGGCAGGTCGATTACACCGCCGCCCCCGCCGAAGACCCCGCCCGCCCGCGCCCCGATCTGGTGATCTGGTCCGAAACCGCCCTCAGCGTGCTTCTCGAAAACGCCGAACCGGAACTCGATGCCATCGCCACGGCGGCCGATGGCGTGCCGGTCGTGCTGGGCATCCAGCGCTTCATCGGCCAGCGCACCTATAATTCCGCCCTTTTCATTGATGAGGGCGGTGTGATCCGCGCCATCTATGACAAGCATCAGCTGGTCCCCTTCGGCGAATACATGCCCTTCGGCGAGACCATGGCGAAATTCGGCATCCATGGCATGGCGGCCTCGCGCGGAGGCGGCTTCTCGCCCGGTCCCGGCGCGCGGCTGATGGATCTGGGGGCGCTTGGCCGCGCCCTGCCGCTGATCTGTTACGAGGCGGTTTTTCCGCAATTCATCAACGCGGCACCGGACCGGCCCGATTTCCTCATGCAGATCACCAATGACGCATGGTTCGGGGCGCTCTCGGGGCCCTATCAGCATCTCGCACAGGCCCGTCTGCGCGCCATCGAACAGGGCCTGCCCATGGTCCGCGTCGCCAATACAGGCGTCTCTGCCATGATCGACCCGCTGGGCCGCATCACCGCCCAGATCCCCTTGGGACAGGCCGGCTGGCTGGACGCCCCCCTCCCGGAGCCGCTGCCGCCTACGTTCTATGCCCGCACGGGCGAGGGACCGATGCTCCTGCTCATCCCCGGATTGTTCATTCTTGCCGCAGGCTGGCACCTGCGGGCGCGACGCACCAGATAGCGATTGACGCTTGCCACCAGCGCGCGTAACCACGCTGCTATTCCTGTCACAACGGCTTCCTGGCGTGACGGGCTTAACCCAATGGAGCACTTTTCATGTCACGACAGAATTACGTTTTCACCTCCGAGTCCGTCTCGGAAGGGCACCCTGACAAGGTCTGCGACCGCATTTCCGACGCGGTTCTGGACGCCTTCCTCGCCGAAGAACCCGAGGCGCGCGTCGCCTGCGAGACTTTCGCCACGACCAACCGCGTCGTCATCGGCGGTGAGGTCGGTCTGTCGGACCAGGCCAAGCTGGCCGAATATATGGAACGCATCCCCGACATCGCCCGCGCCTGCATCAAGGACATCGGCTATGAGCAGGAAAAATTCCACCACGCCACCTGCGAAATCACCAACCTGCTGCACGAGCAATCCGCCCATATCGCACAGGGCGTGAACTCCAGCGCCGACAAGGACGAGGGCGCAGGCGATCAGGGCATCATGTTCGGCTATGCCACGAATGAAACCGACGCGCTGATGCCCGCGCCGATCCAGTTCGCCCATGCCATGTTGCGCCGTCTGGCCGAAGTGCGCAAATCGGGCGCCGAGCCGACCCTTGGCCCGGATGCCAAATCGCAGCTTTCCGTGCGCTATGAAAACGGCGTGCCCGTCGGTGTGACCCAGATCGTCCTGTCCACCCAGCATCTGGACGAAAGCATGACCAGCGCCGATGTCCGCGCCGTAGTCGAACCCTATATCCTCGACGTCCTGCCCGAAGGCTGGGTGACCAAGGATACCGTCTGGCACGTGAACCCCACGGGCAAATTCGTCATCGGCGGCCCCGATGGGGATGCGGGTCTGACGGGCCGCAAGATCATCGTCGACACCTATGGCGGGGCGGCCCCCCATGGCGGCGGTGCCTTCTCGGGCAAGGATCCAACGAAGGTTGACCGCTCCGCCGCCTATGCTGCGCGCTATCTGGCCAAGAATATCGTGGCCGCAGGCATGGCCGACCGCGCCACGATCCAGCTCAGCTATGCTATCGGCGTGGCACAGCCGCTCTCGATCTATGTCGACACCCACGGCACGGGCGCCATCGAACCCGCCGCGATCGAAGCGGCCATCCCCAAGGTGATGGACCTCACCCCGCGCGGCATCCGCACGCATCTGTCGCTGAACCGCCCGATCTATTCCCGCACCGCAGCCTATGGCCATTTCGGCCGGCAGCCCGAGGCCGATGGCGGTTTCAGCTGGGAACGCACCGATCTGGCCGAAGCGCTGAAAAAAGCGGTCTGAACCAGTCAGCCACCCGACCAAAGGCGGCGCGGCAACACCCACGCCGCCTTTTGCTTGACCTCACTCCACCTTGAAGCCTTGCCCCGATCCGGCTAAGGGGCAGCACCATGACCGACACCCATCACCCCTCCGGCGCGCCCTGGCGCAATTTCTATGGCCGCTTCAAGGGCAAGACCCTGCGCGACAGCCAGTATCAACTGCTGGATCAGGACCTCGACAAGCTCTCCCCCGGCGCGGTGGGCTGGGACGAAAACCCCGACCGCATCCCGCTGGACCTGCCCGCCCTCTTCGGAGGGCGCGATCTCTGGCTGGAAATCGGCTTCGGCGCGGGCGAACATATGGTGCATCAGGCCGCCGCGAACCCGCAGGTCGGCATCATCGGCTGCGAGCCTTTCCTGAACGGCGTGGCCATGGCACTGGCCAAGATCCGCAAAGCGGGCGTGGACAACATCCGCATCCATCCCGGTGACGCGCGCCATCTGTTCGACGTGCTGCCGCCCGCCAGCGTGTCCCGCGCCTTCCTGCTCTACCCGGACCCCTGGCCCAAGAAGCGCCACCACCGCCGCCGCTTCGTGACGCCCGAGCATCTGGAGCCTCTGGCCCGCACCCTCAAGCCCGGCGCCATCTTCCGCGTCGCGACCGATATCCCCGACTATGTCCGCCAGACGCTGGAAGAGGTGCCGCGCGCAGGCTTCGACTGGCTGGCCGAAGGGCCAGACGACTGGCGCAAGCCCTGGTCCGACTGGATCTCGACCCGCTACGAGCAAAAGGCCCTGCGCGAAGGCCGCACACCCCATTACCTGACCTTCCGCAAGCGCTGATCCGGCAAGGTCCCGCCGGGTCATGAGCGCGGCGTATGGATATTTTCAGCAAGAAGAAACAGCGGCAATGGACCGTGCCTGCGGGCTGGGCTATCACGCTGCGAGCATTTACTGAGGAGCGACCCGATGTCCGGTCATGCCACACCCGTCCCGATGACATCCACCGCCTGCGGCCCCCTGACGGGCGAGGCAAATGTGCCCGGTGACAAGTCGATCAGCCACCGGTCCCTGATCCTCGGCGCGCTCAGCGTGGGCGAGACCCGGATCGAAGGTCTGCTGGAAGGTGAAGACGTGCTGGACACAGCCCGCGCCATGCGCGCCTTCGGTGCCGAAGTGACGGATCACGGCGGCGGGAATTGGTCCGTGCATGGCGTGGGCGTGGGCGGCTTTGCAGAACCCGATCAGGTGATCGACTGCGGCAACTCCGGCACCGGCGTGCGGCTGATCATGGGGGCCATGGCCACATCGCCCATCACGGCCACCTTCACGGGGGACGCCAGCCTGAACAAACGCCCCATGGCGCGGGTCACCGACCCGCTGGCGCTGTTCGGCGCGCAATCCGTGGGCCGCTCCGGTGGCCGTCTGCCCATGACCGTGGTGGGGGCCGCCGATCCGGTGCCTGTGCGCTATGTCGTGCCCGTGCCCTCCGCGCAGGTGAAATCCGCCGTCCTGCTGGCCGGGCTGAACGCGCCGGGCCAAACGGTCGTGATCGAGCGCGAAGCCACGCGCGATCATACCGAACGCATGCTGGCCGGCTTCGGCGCCCAGATCGTCACCCGCGACACCCCCGAGGGGCGCGAGATCACCCTGACCGGTCAGCCCGAACTTGTGGCACAGCATATCGTGGTGCCGCGCGATCCCTCCAGCGCCGCCTTTCCGGTTTGCGCCGCGCTGATCGTGCCCGGCTCGGATGTGCTGGTGCCCAATATCGGCCTGAACCCCACGCGCGCGGGCCTTTTCACCACGCTGCGTGAAATGGGCGCGGACCTGACATATGAAAACCTGCGCGAGGAAGGCGGCGAACCCGTCGCCGACCTGCGCGCGCGCTTCTCGCCCGATTTGCAGGGGATCGAAGTGCCGCCCGACCGCGCGGCAAGCATGATCGACGAATACCCCGTGCTGTCCATCGTCGCCGCCTGCGCGCAAGGCTCCACCACCATGCGCGGCGTCAAGGAACTGCGCGTCAAGGAAAGCGACCGGATCGAGGCCATGGCCACCGGCCTGCGCGCCAATGGCGTGGCGGTCGAGGATGGCCCCGACTGGTGGATCGTCCAGGGTCTGGGGCATGGCAACATCCCCGGCGGGGCCACCGTGGCCAGCCATCTCGATCACCGCATCGCCATGTCCTTCCTCGTGCTGGGCATGGTCACCCGCGACGCGGTCACCGTGGATGATGCCTCGCCCATCGCCACATCCTTTCCCGTGTTCGAGCCGCTGATGCAGGCGCTGGGCGCGCGGATCACGCGGAGCGCGACATGACCTACCGGCGCTATATCCGGATCCTCGCAGCCGCCACCGGCCTTGTCTATCTGCTGATGCTGGGCATTGGCCTGCTGTGGATGGTGCCTGCCAGCGGCGGCCATCTGCCCCCCGACACTTGGATCACCGGCTATGACGCGGCGCGCATGACGGGCTGGATCATGGCCCTCGAACAGCGGGCGCTGACGCTCTATCTCGGGCCGATCCACTGGCTGGACACGCTCTTTCCGCCGCTGCTGGGCCTGCTGCTGGCCAGCATCATCCTGCGGTTGGGGCGTGGCTGGCTGGCGATGGTCCCGTTTCTCTATTCGGCCACCGACCTGTGGGAGAATGCCGTGCTGCGCGGCATCCTGCGTAGCGGCGACGTCAGCCTGTCCGACCATGCCTCTGCCCTGACGCAAGGCAAGTTCGCGTTGCTGGGGCTGGCCGTCGCGCTGCTCTGGATGGTCTGGCGCGATTACCGGCGCAACGGCCCGCTTTATTGAAACCCGCCGCGCCATGGTTTAGCTCTGAGACAAAGGAGCACGCCATGGCCTTCACGATAGCTATCGACGGACCCGCGGCCGCGGGCAAGGGAACCATAAGCCGGGCCGTTGCCGGGCATTTCGGCTTTGCCCATCTGGATACCGGACTCCTGTATCGCGCCGTCGGGATGCGGATGCTGGACGGTGTCGATCCGATCCAGGCGGCCGAGGCGCTGACCCCGCAGGATCTGGAACGCGACGGTCTGCGCGGGGCCGAGGCGGCGCAGGCCGCCTCCAAGGTCGCCACCATCCCCGAGGTCCGCACGGCCCTTCTGGATTTCCAGCGCGCCTTTGCCCGGCGCGCAGGCGGCGCCGTGCTGGACGGGCGCGACATCGGCACCGTGATCTGCCCCGAGGCCGAGGCCAAGCTTTTCGTCACCGCCAGCCCCGAGGTGCGCGCGCGGCGACGCCATGCCGAACTGTGCGCGGCGGGCAGCGACATGACCTATGCCGAGGTGCTGGCGGATGTCCATGACCGCGACGCCCGCGACCGCGACCGCAGCACGGCCCCGCTCAAGCCAGCCGAGGATGCGGTGCTCATCGACACGTCGGCCATGGATATCGAAGCGGCCGTTGCCGCCGCCATCGCCGCCATCGACGCACGCAAGCCAAATCCCTGACATATCTCACGCCGCGCATGGCTGCCCTGCGCGGATGCACACTTGCAGTCACGATCCGCGCGCCTATCTCGCACAGTCTGACCCAAGACACCCCTGTGCAAGAAGGACTGGCATGTTTTACGAGAAACTGGATTGGCGCTATGCGACCAAGGCGATGGACCCGACCAAGACGGTGCCCGAAGACAAGATCGAGCGTATCATCGAGGCCGCGCGCCTTGCCCCCACATCCTCGGGCTTGCAGCCCTTCAAGGTGCTGCTGGTGACCAACCCCGATCTGCGCGCCCGGATCGCGCCGGTGGCGTGGAACCAGAAGCAGGTCGTGGACGGCACCGCGCTTCTGGTCTTTGCCGCATGGGACAACTACACCGCCGAACGGATCGACGCCTTCGTGGACCTGACCGCCGCCGCGCGGGGCGGTCTGACCGACAGCCTCACGGCCTATTACGACAAGCTGAAAGCCGGCTACCTGCCGCGTGATCCGCAGGTGAATTTCGAACACGCCGCGCGGCAAGCCTATATCGCGCTGGGTTTCGCCCTCATGGCCGCCGCCGAGGAAGAGGTGGACGCCACCCCGATGGAGGGATTCGACCCCCAGGCGGTGGACGAGATCCTGGGCCTGGGCGAACTGGGCCTGAAATCGCTGCTGCTTCTGCCCTTGGGCTATCGCGACGCACAGAACGACTGGCTGCATGGCCGCGCCAAGGTGCGCCGGCCGCGCGCCGACTTCGTGATCGAACGCCGCTAGGCGAAAGCCCCCGGCACGGATGCAAGGGGCAGGGGCATCACGCCTTTGCCTCTTGCAAAACAGGGATAACAGGGCTATTGGCCAACCGTCCGAACGGCAGTACCCTGAACAGGGCTGGCAGGAAGCGCGGATCGGGATGACCCGGACGCCGTGTTTCAGCCAGTCTCGTCACTATTTTTCGGACCCATGAAACCCCAAGACCGGCGGAGACAACCGCACGGCCAGAAAACAACGTTGAAAAGGAACTCAGAGACCACATGGCTCAGCGCGCAACTATGGAGGATTTCGAAGCCCTCCTGAACGAAAGCTTCGAAATGGACACCCCCGAAGAGGGTTCGGTTGTCAAAGGCAAGGTCATCGCGATCGAAGCGGGACAAGCCATCATCGACGTCGGCTACAAGATGGAAGGCCGCATCGATCTGAAAGAATTCGCAAATCCCGGTGAACAGCCCGACATCAAGGTCGGCGACGAGGTCGAAGTTTTCCTTCGCCAAGTCGAAAACGCCCGTGGCGAAGCCGTCATTTCCCGTGAAATGGCCCGCCGTGAGGAAGCCTGGGATCGTCTGGAAAAAGCCTATGCCAGCGAAGAGCGCGTCGATGGCGCCATCTTCGGCCGCGTCAAAGGTGGCTTCACCGTGGATCTGGGCGGCGCCGTGGCCTTCCTGCCCGGCTCCCAGGTCGATGTCCGCCCCGTGCGCGACGCAGGCCCCCTGATGGGCCTCAAGCAGCCCTTCCAGATCCTGAAGATGGACCGTCGCCGTGGCAACATCGTCGTGTCGCGCCGCGCGATCCTCGAAGAAAGCCGCGCCGAACAGCGCGCCGAAGTCATCGGCAACCTGACCGAAGGTCAGACCGTCGATGGTGTGGTCAAGAACATCACCGAATACGGTGCGTTTGTTGATCTGGGCGGCGTTGACGGCCTTCTGCACGTCACCGACATGGCATGGCGCCGCGTCAACCACCCGTCCGAGATTCTGGCGATCGGCGAGACCATCAAGGTCCAGGTCATCAAGATCAACAAGGACACCCACCGTATCAGCCTGGGCATGAAGCAGCTTCAGGAAGATCCGTGGGATCTGGTCGCCGCCAAATACCCGCTGGGTTCGGTTCACACCGGCCGCGTGACCAACATCACCGATTACGGCGCATTCGTCGAACTGGAAGCCGGTGTCGAAGGTCTGGTCCATGTCTCGGAAATGAGCTGGACCAAGAAGAACGTGCATCCCGGCAAGATCGTCTCCACCTCGCAGGAAGTGGAAGTCATGGTGCTGGAAATCGACGCCGCCAAGCGTCGCGTCTCGCTGGGTCTCAAGCAGACCATGCGCAACCCGTGGGAAGTGTTTGCAGAAACCCATCCCGAGGGCACCGAAGTCGAAGGCGAAGTCAAGAACATCACCGAATTCGGTCTGTTCATCGGCCTGCCCGGCGACATCGACGGCATGGTTCACCTGTCCGACCTGTCCTGGGACGAGCGCGGCGAAGAAGCCATCCAGAACTACCGCAAGGGCGATGTCGTCCAGGCGGTCGTGTCGGAAGTCGACGTCGAGAAAGAGCGGATCAGCCTCTCGATCAAAGCCCTGGGCGGTGACAAATTCGCCGATGCCGTGGGCGGCGTGAAGCGTGGCTCGGTGATCACCGTCTCCGTGACCGCGATCGAAGATGGCGGCATCGAAGTCGAGTATGAGGGCATGAAATCCTTCATCCGTCGCTCCGACCTCAGCCGCGACCGGTCCGAACAGCGCCCCGAGCGTTTCTCGATCGGCGACAAGGTCGATGTGCGCGTGACCAACGTGGACAGCAAGACCCGCCGTCTGGGCCTCTCGATCAAGGCGCGCGAAATCGCCGAAGAGAAAGAAGCCGTCGAACAGTATGGCTCGTCCGACTCGGGCGCCTCGCTGGGCGACATCCTGGGCGCCGCGCTGAAAGGCGACAAGTGATCCGGTTCTGATCCTTCGGAACCGACAGACAATGACGGCCCCGCCCCCAAAGGCGGGGCCGTTAACTTTTGCGAATCAAGCGCGCGCGCCGGATGCCGCAGCGCATCAATCCGCGCTGCTGCGGCGCGGCAGGGCTCTGTCCGCGGCGCGGCGGGGCACAATTCAGGGCGAAAATCCGCGTGGCATAGCCCATCAGACTGTCAAATGTCTGATTTCGCACATCGTTCCTGTTTCGGGATGCGATCTTTCTTTCTATAGTCGGCCTCAAGCTGCGACAGACAGATGACAGCACTTTGGGAGATATGACCGATGATCAGATCGGAACTGATTCAGAAGATTGCCGATGAGAATCCGCATCTGTTCCAGCGGGACGTCGAAAAGATCGTGAACACGATCTTCGAGGAAATCACCAACGCGATGGCGCGCGGCGACCGGGTGGAACTGCGCGGCTTCGGCGCCTTCTCGGTCAAAAAGCGCGACGCCCGGATCGGGCGCAACCCCCGCACCGGCGAAACCGTCCCCGTGGACGAGAAATTCGTGCCCTTCTTCAAGACAGGCAAACTGCTGCGCGACCGCCTGAACGGAAAGTGACCTGACCCCATGCGCTATATCCGCTACGCCTTTCTGGCCAGCCTTGCCATCGTGCTGATCGTGGTCGCGACCGCGAACCGCGCGGCGGTGACGCTGCATCTGCTGCCGGACACGGTAGAAGGGCTGATCGGCTTCAGCGCCGAGATCACCCTGCCGCTCTTCGTGGTGATCTTCGGCGGCATTATCGCAGGTGTGCTGATCGGTTTCGTCTGGGAATGGCTGCGCGAACACAAGCACCGTGCCGAAGCCGCCCGCCGCACCCGCGAGGTCGAGTCGCTGGAGCGCGAGCTGCGCCGCGAAAAACGCCTCAAGAATCAGGACCAGGACGAGGTTCTGGCCCTGCTGGACGAGGCGTCCTGAACCGTCTATCCCCGCAGTCAGCCAAAACTGCTGCGCGACCGGGGGCCTCATGACTACCGACATCAAGGTCAAAATCTGCGGATTGACCCGCGAGGATGACGTCATCGCCTGCGCCAATGGCGGCGCAAGCTATGTCGGGCTGAATTTCTTTCCCCGCTCGCCCCGCTATGTCGCCCCCGCACTGGCGCGGGATCTGGCGCTGGCCGCTCCCATCGGTCTGGCCAAGGTCGCGCTGGTGGTGGATGCCGATGACGCCACGCTTGATGCCCTCATCGACACCGTCCCGCTGGACATGCTGCAACTCCATGGTCACGAAAGCCCCGCCCGCGTGACGGAGATCCGCACCCGCTATGGCTTGCCCGTGATGAAGGCCATCGGCATCGCCGGGGCAGAGGACTTGGCCCAGATCGACCTTTACGCCGCCGTGGCCGATCAATTGCTGATCGACGCCAAACCACCGCGCGGCGCCGCGCTGCCGGGGGGCAACGGCCTGTCCTTCGACTGGCGTCTGCTGGCGGGGCGCAAATACTGGACCCGGCCCTGGATGCTGGCCGGAGGCTTGAACGCCGCCAACGTGGCCGAAGCGGTCCGCAGGACCGGGGCCATGCAGGTTGATGTCGCCTCGGGCGTGGAAAGCGCGCCGGGCGTCAAGGACGCGCGGATGATCGCCGCCTTCGTCCGTGCCGCGCAGGGCACTGCCCCCGCCGCCTCGCCCCCGGTTCTGCGCTGACATCATCAAACGCGAGATTCTTTTTGACGACTCGCGCTTTCGGTATACCTTCGTACCCGAGGGACATGCCGGATAACCGGACAAAGGCGCGAAACCTGACGGATATCACACGGCCCGATCTTGCTGGGCCACTGAAGCCGACACGATCCGCTGGCATGGCCGTTGACATGAATATGTCGCGGGAGGGATGCCGTGATCGACCAAAGATTGTTCCATTCAGCACTGACAGCGGCTGAACGACAGACCGAAAGGTTGGAATCAGGTGTTGTCACCGAACTCGCGCGCGAGGTGGTCCGGCGATTGGCCGAACATCCCAAACGCGCGATGATGTCGGACCACCACGCCACCCCGGCCGAGATCGAAACGCTTGTCAAAGCCCTTCTGTCCGACCGCCATGCCGCCGCCTCGGACATGCTGACGGGCCTGCAGGCGGACGGTGTGACCCTGTCCGAAGTCTATGTCGGCTACATCACCGGGGCCGCACGGCGCTTGGGCGAACTCTGGGACAATGACGAGGTCGGCTTCCTCCAGGTGACCCTCGCCACCAGCCGCCTGACCGCCATCATCTGCGGTCTGAAAAAGGTGTTCTACGACCGCGAAGGCAGCCCGCAACGCCGCGCGCTCTTTGCCGCCTGTCCCGGTGAAAGCCATGTCATGGGCGTGTCCATGGCCGCAGACCTTTTCCGCCGCGAAGGCTGGGAAATCGATCTCGAGATCGGGCAGACCCATGACGATCTGCTGATGGCCCAGCATCTTGGCGGCTACCCGGTCATCGGTCTGTCTGCCTCTTCGGACGCGATGATCCTGCCACTGGCCCGCTTCGTCCGTGCGGCCCGCCTGCTGACCCCCGGCGCGCTGATCTTTGTGGCCGGAGAGATCACGCATCTGCACGCCGATATCGCCGCCACCGTGGGCGCCGATGGCGTGCTGAACGATCCCGTGACGGCCCTCGACCAGATCAGGCAGGCGCTGGCCATGAACTGACGCCCGCCCTTACCGCTGCGGCACAGGAAAAACCCAAGGGTGGCTTTACCGAACCCGGCAGACGGGCTAGATCATGGGCCAGCCAATGGAAGGTGCCACCGATGCCCGAAGACCTGATCAATTCCTTCATGACCGGACCCGACGACAAGGGCCGTTTCGGCCAGTTCGGCGGCCGCTTCGTGTCGGAAACCCTGATGCCGCTCATCCTCTCGCTGGAAGAGGAGTATGAGAAGGCCAAGACCGACCCCACCTTCTGGGCCGAGATGGAGGATCTGTGGACCCATTACGTGGGCCGCCCCTCACCGCTCTATTACGCCGACCGCATGACCAAACATTTCGGCGGCGCCAAGATCTATCTCAAGCGGGACGAACTGAACCACACGGGCGCCCACAAGATCAACAACGTGCTGGGCCAGATCATCCTTGCCCGCCGCATGGGCAAGACCCGCATCATCGCCGAAACCGGCGCCGGTCAGCACGGCGTGGCCACCGCCACGGTCTGCGCCAAGTTCGGCCTGAAATGCGTGGTCTATATGGGGGCCCATGACGTCGAACGGCAGGCCCCCAACGTCTTCCGCATGAAACTGCTGGGGGCAGAGGTGATCCCCGTCACATCCGGCCGCGGCACGCTCAAGGACGCCATGAACGACGCGCTGCGCGACTGGGTCACGAACGTCCGCGACACCTTCTACTGCATCGGCACCGTCGCAGGCCCGCACCCCTATCCGGCGATGGTGCGCGATTTCCAGTCCATCATCGGCAAGGAAGTCCGCTGGCAACTGGCCGAGCAGGAAGGCGAAGGCCGCCTGCCCGATACCGTCATCGCCGCCATCGGTGGCGGGTCCAACGCCATGGGCCTCTTCTACCCCTTCCTTGATGACCCGTCCGTGAACATCATCGGGGTCGAGGCAGGCGGCAAGGGCGTGGACGAAACCATGCAGCACTGCGCCTCGCTCACCGGCGGCCGCCCCGGTGTGCTGCACGGAAACCGCACCTATCTGTTGCAGGACGAGGACGGCCAGATCCTCGAAGGGTTCTCCATCTCGGCCGGTCTGGACTATCCCGGCATCGGCCCGGAACATAGCTGGCTGCACGATATCGGCCGCGCCACATATGTCAGCATCACGGACAAGGAGGCGCTGGAGGCGTTCCAGCTCTCCTGCGCGCTGGAGGGCATCATCCCCGCACTGGAACCCAGCCACGCGCTGGCCCATGTGGCGAAAATCGCGCCGGATCTGCCCGCCGACCATATCATAGTGATGAACATGTGCGGCCGTGGCGACAAGGACATCTTCACCGTCGCCAAACACCTCGGCTTCGACATGAAGGTCTGAACGGGGTCAAGGCCGGGGCGCTGCCCCGGACCCCGGGATATTTGACGCAAGAAGAAGACGGGACGGTCACCCCTCCCGGCTTCATCTTGCCAAAAATACTCAAATTCCGTCCCGCGCTATTCTGGCAAAGCGTGCCGGACCAGAACCTCCAGCGGCACGATCTCCAGCGCACTCTGATGGGTGGCCTCCAGATTGATGCGCGGCCCGCAGCCCTCATCCACCGCTTGCAGAAACCGCCCCGCGCAGAGGCACCAGTGATCCCCCGGGTTCAATCCCGCAAAGCCGAATTCCGGGCGCGGCGTGGACAGATCATTGCCCACATATTTCGACCAGGCCAGAAACTCGGCGGTCATGATCGCACAGACCGTATGACTGCCCTGATCCTCGGCGCAGGTGTTGCAATGCCCGTCGCGGAAAAAGCCGGTGACCGGGTCAAAGGAACAGGGTTGCAACGTATCGCCCAGCACGTTGAGAGAGTCGTATTTGTCCAGAACCATATGAACCTCGTCTGTTGGGGCTTTCACCGACCTACATAGCATCCGCGATGCGGCGGAACATGGCAATGTTCTGTTGATTGGCCCCCGGCGTGCGAAAGCCCCGGTCCGCGCCATTCGCGGCGATCACCACGCCCTTGGCGCGGTTGACATAGATATACTGCCCATAGATGCCGCGCGCGTAATACTCGCCCGCAGGCGCATCGGGGGCCATCCACCATTGCAACCCGTATTGCTCGGCCCCCGTCGCCGTCGGGGCCGAGGGTTCGGTCGAGGCGGCGACCCAGTCGATCGGCACGATCTGCTGCCCGTTCCACTCGCCCATTTGCAGGAACATCTGCCCGAACCGCGCATAATCCCGCGTGGTCAGGTTCAACCCGCCCAGCACAAAGGCCGTGCCCAACCCGTCCGTGATATACAGGGGATCAGCCTCCAGCCCCATTGGCGCGATCAGCTTCTCCTGCATCAGATCGGGGATGCTGCGCCCGGTGGCGCCCCGGATCACCATGCCGATCACATGGGTGTCGATGGACACATATTGCCATTGCCGCCCCGGTTCCACAAAGGTCTCGGTCAGCCCTGCGGCGAACCCGTCCATCGACTGCCCCAGCGCCAGCACCCGGCCCATCCGGTTGATGTCGGAGTTGAAGTCCAGATAATCCTCGTCAAAGGTCACGCCGCTGGCCATCTGCAACACGTTCAGGATGCTCGCGCCATCATAGGCGCTGCCCGCCAGTTCCGGCGCATACCGGGTCACCGGATCATCCAGACTGTCGATCGCACCCTCCTCCAGCACGATCCCCATCAGCGCGGACAGATAGGATTTCGCCACTGACCAGCTGATCCGGCGATCCATCGAGGTGGTATCAAGATGATAGCTTTCATGCCGTATTGCGCCATCTTTCAGCACGACAAGTGCCGTCACCGCGCGTTCGGCGATCCAGTCATCCATGCCCTCGGGCGGGCTCATGGCCGGGCCAGCGGGCAGGGGGCTGACCGGCCCATCCCCCCGCGCCATGGGCGTGGTCAGGAACAGCCGGTCCATCGCGCTGAAATTGCCGACGATCTTCTCCTCGGCGAACAGGCTGTTCACAGCCAGAAGCCGCGTGATCTCCTCGCGCTTCCAGACGCCCAGAACAGCGGCAGCCAGGATCAGCATCGCAACGGCGCGCAGGGTCCATTTCAACAGGGAACGCATGGGTGTCTTTCCTTATGGGGCAGGGGGTCAGCGGAAACGGTCGATCAACCGCTCCAGAGGGTTGCGCGTATCGGGGGCGGGTTCCGGCGCGGGCTTCGGGGCCTCGGTCTTCACGGGCGCGGGCTTTTCCGGCCGCGCCGGCGCCATCCGTTGCGCCACGGCGTTCAGGAATTTCGGCCCTTCACCGGCGGCCAGCATCGGCGCGCCCTCGGCAATGCCGCGCATCATGTCATCCAGCCAGTCCTGATCCGCCTTGGCAAAATCCGACAGCACATAGGCGGCCACCCGGTCCTTGTGCCCCGGATGCCCGATCCCCAGCCGCACGCGGGCGTAATCCTCGCCGATATGGCCGTGGATCGACCGCAACCCGTTATGCCCCGCATGACCGCCGCCCTGCTTCAGCCGGATCTTGCCCGGTGCCAGATCCAGCTCGTCATGAAAGACGGTCAGATCCGCAGGGTCGATCTTGAAGAAGCGCATCGCCTCGCCCACCGATTGGCCCGACAGATTCATGAAGGTCTCGGGCTTCAGCAGCACGACCCGCGTGCCGCCCAGACGTCCCTCGCTGACCTGTCCCTGAAACTTGGCCCGCCACGGCGCGAATCCATGCGCCTGCGCGATGGCCTCCAGCGCCATGAAGCCGATATTGTGCCGGTTCCCCGCATATTTCGCGCCGGGATTGCCCAACCCCACGAATAGCTTCATGCCCGTGTCCCTTCCTTGCCTGCGACCCTCAGGATATTGACCTGCGCCCGCCTTTTCAATCTTATGCCCCCGCGGCAAGAACCGCCAGCCAGCCCCGCGCCAGCCCCAATGATCCCCAAGACCGGAGGCAAAGATGTCCTTTATCGCAATGAACCGTTTCAAGGTCCGTCACGGATTCGAGGACGCGTTCGAAACCATGTGGCGCGACCGCGAAAGCCGCCTGAACGACATGCCGGGATTCGTCGAATTCCGCCTGCTCAAAGGCCCGGATGGCGACGGTTTCCGCCTCTACACCTCGCATGTGGTCTGGGCCAGCCGCACTGATTTCGAAGGCTGGACCAAATCGCAGCAATTCCGCGACAGCCACAAGGGGGCCGGCAACAGCACCACGCGTGACGCGCTGATGGGCCCGCCGCAGTTCGAGGGCTACGAGACCGTCCTGCACCAGACCTGACACGGACGCAAAAGGCGCGACCCGCAAGGGCCGCGCCTCATCTTCACTGTCCCCCGGAAAACCGGGCCGACGCGATCACTCTTCGGTGTCGTCGTCTTCTTCCTCTGCGTCATCGCCACCGCTGGACCGCAGGCCCGACGGCGCCGAGATGTTCGCGATCACGAAATCACGCTCGATCGTCGGCTTGCTGCCTTCAGGCAGGGTCACATCCGAGATCTTGATGACATCGCCGATGTTCAGACCCGCCAGATCGACCGTGACGTGATCCGGAATGTCACCGGCCAGCACGTTCAGCTCGACTTCCTGACGCACGACCGTCAGCACGCCGCCTTTTTTCAGGCCGGGGCAGGTCTCGTGGTTGATGAAATCCACGTGGATGAACAGGTTGATCCGGCTGGTCCGACGCAGACGCATCAGGTCCAGATGGGTCGGCAGATCCTTGACCACGTCGCGCTGCACATTGCGGCAGATCACGCGCACATCGTCATGGCCGTCAACCTTCAGGTTGAACAGCGTGGACAGGAAACGCCCCTGCTTGAGGCGCTTGAGCAGCGCATTGAAAGGGATGTTGATCGCAACGGGATCGACCCCGCCACCGTAAACGATCCCCGGAACCATGCCGTCGCGACGTGCTTGACGAGCGGCGCCCTTGCCAGTCCCCGTCCGGACATGGGCGTGAAGATCAGGAATTTCTCCAGCCATAATATCTCTCCAAAGTTAGGGCAGGGATCCTCCAAGGCTGTATCCCCGCATGAAGTCGCGCGTATAGACGCATTCCCCCCGCTTGAAAAGAGGGGAATCGCGCCCTTACCCCGCCTCATCCACCACCGCGCCGGTGGGCGTCACCAGATGCCCGCCCGCCGCCAAGATCCGTTGGTGCAGCGCGACATCCGCAGCCATCGCCTGCCGGAACTCTGCCTCGACCGCCGCGCTGATCGCCGTCTCGGCGGGGGGCGAGACATTCTTCTGTGCAGGCTTGATCGCGAAGCCCAGCCTCTCGCTCAGAAACCCGCGCAAGGCCATGGGCCGTTCATAGGCAAACAGATGCTCCACCCGGATCTGCCCGTCCCGCCCCGCGACAAAGGCCCGCTGCGTCCCGATCTTGGCAAAGGGCGGCGGCCTGCGCTCAAGCGTGGCCAGAACAAAGGCGTCAAACCCCATATCCCTGACGCGCTTGCTGTCCGCAGGTCCATCGGGCCGCTGCCGATACCGATACCAGCTGCGCAGATAATCCAGAGGATCCCGGATCACCGCCACGCGCTCCGGCACCAACCCATGCGCCTGCTCCAGATAGGGCGCAAAATGCCGCTCATATTTCCGCAAGGTCAGATGCTTGATCGAGGCTTTCCCCGCCAGCACGATATCCGCCTTGCTCCGCAGCGCCAGATGATAGGCCGTGCTCCCCGTCTTGGGCACGGCAAAAAGAACCAGATTGGCAGCAGCAAACACCAGCATCCATGCACCCTGTCACATCACGCCCGCACACTGCCCCGCGCGGGCCCACGCTGTCAAAGCGTGTTGTGGGGGAGGGGGGACTTTACGACCGCTCCGCCCCGATCCCCCCGCGCGAAATCAAGGCAGCCAGCCGCCACGCGCTTTAGTGACCACCTCTTGGGGCGGTCTTGAGGCTTGGGGAACATGATGGCTGTGAAAGGACTTTCTTTACGATAACATCCATCATACACGATATGGAGGTTGGTCGAAGCACTCGGAATTCAGGAATATTTAATCATGTTCGTGCAAATCCCAAGAGATGACTTTGATCAGAATAAGCCATGACTGTTTCCAGGGCGAATGACTACGAAGCCTTAAAGTTGATTTGACCGGGTTGGGTTTGGATATGTTGCATCCATTAAGAAAGTTACTGTCTGAATTTTTCCAAAAGTATGGAACGGCGGTTGGGTTTTGTTCCCTGGTTTTCATAGGATTTGGGCTCTATCTGTTCGGCCATTTTCACGCACCTGCTCCAGTCAACGCTGATGGAAATCTGGTCTGGTATGCTCAAATATCTTTCGATGTGGGAAGGATGATCCTGGTCGGGGCGATCTTGGGGGCCTTTGTGCGCTTCCTTCATACATTCAGAGCGATCAGAGAAGTGGTGACAGAGGTTTTTTTTCGGTGATGATATTCTCAAGAGAAGAAAGGATCTTGATGATGTCTGGGCAAAGCTCAGCAAGCACATATTCATCCCAGATTTTTCAAATGAAAACGGGTTAAGTGGTGATTTGCAGGAAAGAATTGTCGAGCAACTTAAGCAAGGCATGCAGCACAATAAAACTTTCTATGTGCGATCAAGTGACCGTACGATAACGGTTAAGTGGTTAGAGGTGGCTGCGGAAATCTGAACAGCCAGGATAAGTGGATTTTCCGCGCAATGGCAGCATGATGCTGCGAGCGAGGAGAAGACCATGGCAAGACGACCACGCCGGAACCACAGCCCGGCAT
>NZ_JARAMP010000022.1:0-68038 GCF_028802875.1 Seohaeicola sp. 4SK31
ACGGGGGCCAGCCTGCCCGTCACCGCGCTGGTCGATCAGTTCTACAAGGACGTGCAGAAAATGGGCGGCGGCCGCTGGGACACCTCCGCCCTCATCAAACGCCTGCGCGCCGCGGGCTGAACCGCAACAGACAGAGATACACGTCAAAGCAAGGATACCTTGATGGCCAAACCGAAATTGCTGATCGCGCGCAAGCTGCGTCCTGTTGTCGAGGCGCGGGCGGCGCGTGACTATGAGGTGGTTCTGAATCCAGAGGACAAGGTTTTCACGACCGAGGAACTCATCGCGGCCTGCCGGTCGGTTGATGCGGTGTTGCCCTGCCATTCGGAGCATTTCAGCGCCGACGTGATCCGGGCCATCGGGCCCGGCCTCAAGATCATCGCCAACCATTCGGTGGGTACTGATCACGTCGATCTGGCGGCCGCCAAGGCGGCAGGTGTGGTGGTGACCAACACGCCTGATGTCCTTTCAGATGCGACGGCCGAGATTGCCATCCTGTGCATGTTGGGTGCTGCAAGACGTGGTGCGGAAGGCGATGCGATGGTCCGCTCGGGTCAGTGGAACTTCTGGTCACCCGCCTTCATGGTCGGGCGTCAGGTGACGGGTAAACGATTCGGCGTTCTGGGCATGGGACGCGTCGGGCAGGTCACGGCAGAGCGTGCGCGCGGATTCGGGATGGAGATCCATTACCACAATCGCCGCCGCCTCCCCGCGCATCTGGAGAAGGGCGCAATCTTCCATGACACGCTTGAAAGCCTGCTGGCCGCTTCGGATGTGCTGAGCCTGCATTGCCCGGCGACGGCAGAGAACAACGGAGTCATCAATGCCCGCACGCTATCTCTGCTGCCGGACCGCGCAATCGTGGTGAATACGGCGCGGGGTGCCTTGATTGACGAGGCCGCGCTGGCTGATGCTCTGGTATCCGGCAAGCTGTTCGCAGCAGGGCTGGACGTATTCCGCAACGAGCCCGGAGGAAATCCTGCGCTCGCAGCCTTGCCCAATGTTTTCCTGCTGCCGCATATCGGATCCGCCACCGAAGAAACCCGCGACGCGATGGGCTTTCGGGCGTTGGACAATCTGGATGCCTTCTTCGCGGGAAAGGAACCGGGCGATCGTGTGGCGTGATCCCGGCATCTGGCTGTGAGGGCGGAAATCTGGTCAAGTTTTCTTACCAGGACTTGCAATTCACATATTCCGATTTAGGATGAGGGTCGATTGCCTGTCGCATCAAGCGACTTCATCGTCTGGGAGGACACCAATGACTGATACTCGTGAAGCAGCGCGGCTTTCGCGCCGTTCTTTCCTGCGCAAGGGTGCACTTGGCGGGTCTGCTGCCGCAGCCACCGCACTTGCAGCCCCTGCTGTTCTGGCGCAAGCGCCGATCGTGATGAAGATGCAGACCTCGTGGCCGGCATCCGATATCTGGATGGATATGGCCCGCGAATATACGGCCCGTGTCGAGGCGATGTCGGGTGGTCGTCTGACCATTGACCTGCTGCCGGCGGGTGCCGTGGTTGGTGCGTTCCAGGTGATGGACGCCGTGCATGACGGTGTGATCGACGCAGCGCATACAGTGCCCGTCTACTGGTACGGCAAATCCAAGGCCGCGTCCTTCTTCGGCACCGGCCCGGTGTTCGGCGGGTCTGCCACGACCATGCTGGCCTGGTTCTATCAGGGTGGCGGCGCAGAGCTTTACCGCGAACTGACGCAGGACATTCTGGGCCTGAACGTGATCGGGATGATGGGCATGCCGATGCCCGCGCAGCCCTTCGGCTGGTTCAAGACCGAGGTGAACACCGTCGCGGACATTCAGGGCTTCAAGTATCGCACCGTGGGTCTTGCGGCTGACCTGTTGCAGGGTATGGGCATGTCCGTGGCACAGCTTCCCGGCGGCGAGATCGTCCCCGCGATGGAGCGTGGCGTGATCGACGCGTTCGAGTTCAACAACCCGTCGTCGGACCGTCGTTTCGGTGCACAGGACGTGGCCAAGAACTATTACCTCTCGTCCTATCATCAGGCATCCGAGTCGTTTGAATTCCTGTTCAACCGCGACTTCATGGAAGACCTGCCGGAAGACCTTCAGGCAATCCTGAAGCATGCTGTCGAAGCCTCGGCCACCTCGAACCTGGCGCTGGCGATGCGCGAGTATTCCAAGGATCTGTCTGAGCTTCAGTCGGATGCCGGCGTCACTGTCCACCGGACCTCGAAAGAGATTCTGGCGGCACAGCTGGAAGCATGGGACAAACTGATCGTTGATCTGGAATCCGATCCTTTCAACAAGAAAGTCATGGACAGCCAGCGTGAGTGGACCGAAAAGGTCGCCTATTACGAGCTGATGAACGCACCCGATCTGGGTCTGGCGTTCGAGCACTATTTCCCGGGCAAGCTGAAACTCTGATCAGCCGGAAGGCGCGGGTCGTCCCGCGCCTTCCTTTGCCTGTGACGCGTCCCGCACGGAGTTTGCGTAATGCAGCACTATATCCGATTTGCCGACAGTCTTTCGGCCTGGTTCGGCAAGGCTTTCGGCTGGCTGATCATCCTGATGACCTTCGGGATGAGCTATGAAGTTCTGGTCCGATATCTGTTCAACAGTCCGACACCCTGGGCGCTTGATATCAGTTTCATCATGTACGGCACGCTGTTCATGATGGGCGGGGCCTATACGTTGTCGCGCGGCGGACATGTTCGCGGCGACTTCCTCTATCGGCTGTGGTCCGCCAGGACACAGGCCAAGGTGGACCTGACACTCTATGTCCTGTTCTTCTTTCCGGGAATCCTAGCACTGGTCTTTGCGGGCTGGAAATATGCAAGCCGTTCCTGGGGTTATGCCGAAGTGTCCGTCAACAGCCCTGCGGGTATTCCGATCTACCAGTTCAAGACAGTGATCGTCGCTGCTGGCATCCTGCTGATCATTCAGGGGATCGCGCAAGTGTTCCGCTGCATCATCTGTATCCGTGAAGGGCAATGGCCGCCCATCGCGTCCGATGTCGAAGAGACCGAAACCTTGCTGATGAAACAGGCTGCCGAAGGGCAGTCACACGACCCGGCCTGATCCTCAGGTTATCCGTTCCTGCCCTTCCAGATGTGGAGTTCACACCGTGACCGATCCTCAGATCGCCTTGACCATGCTTGGCATCTTCATTTTTTGTGTGTTTTTGGGGTTTCCCATTGCCTTCACACTGATGGCTATCGGTATCGGATTTGGCTACTACGCCTATTTCGAACCGTCGCGCATGTGGCGGGCCTTCAACCGTCTGGGCGAGGATGCCGGATGGTGGGAATCGACCCAGCTCTGGATCGAAGGGTTCTATAACAACCGAATATTCGATCTGTTTGTGAACCAGACATACACGGTCATTTCCAACGAGGTGCTGACCGCGATCCCGCTGTTCCTGTTCATGGGTTACATCGTGGAACGCGCGAATATCGTGGACAAGCTGTTCAGTACGCTGGCCGTCGCGACACGCAGCGTTCCCGGATCTCTGGGTGTGGCCGCGCTGATCACTTGCGCGCTCTTTGCAACCGCGACCGGGATCGTGGGTGCGGTCGTGACGCTCATGGGTCTGCTGGCGCTGCCGCAGATGCTCAAGATGCGCTACGATCACAGCTTTGCCACCGGGATCATCTGCGCAGGCGGTACATTGGGCATCCTGATCCCGCCGTCGATCATGCTGATCGTCTATGCGGCATCTTCGGGTGTGTCGATCGTGCGTCTCTATGCGGCGGCGCTGCTGCCTGGACTGGTGCTCGTTGGTCTTTATCTGACCTACATCGTGGTCCGTTCCATTCTCAACCCGTCTCTTGCCCCGAAGCCCACCAAGGAAGAACTGCCCGAGGTGCCCTTTGGCAAGATGATGTGGATGCTGGCCACCAGCTTCCTGCCGCTTGCTGTCCTGATCCTGTCGGTGCTGGGTTCGATCCTGTTCGGTCTGGCGACCCCGACGGAAGCCGCCTCCATCGGCGCGCTGGGTGGTATCGTTCTGGCCATCGCCTATCGCGCCATGACCTTCGATCGCCTGCGCGAGAGCGTCTATCTGACCGTCCGCACGACGGCGATGGTCTGCTGGCTCTTTGTCGGGTCCTACACATTCTCGGCCGTGTTCAGCTATCTGGGCGGTGAGCATGTGATCGCGGAATTCGTCAAAGGTCTGGACCTGACGCCGATTCAGTTCCTGATCATCGCGCAGTTGATCATCTTCCTGCTTGGCTGGCCGCTGGAGTGGTCCGAGATCATCATCATCTTCGTGCCGATCTTCCTGCCGCTTCTGCCACTGTTCGAAATTGACCCGCTGTTCTTTGGCGTGCTTGTGGCACTGAACCTGCAAACAAGCTTCCTGACGCCACCAATGGCCATGAGTGCGTATTATCTAAAGGGGATCGCTCCACCCAATATCAAGCTGACCGAGATTTTCAAAGGCGTGCTGCCCTATTGCGGGATGGTGCTGATCGCGATGGTGTTGATGTATACCTTCCCGCAGATCGTGTTCAGCCTGCCGGATGCCTTCTATGGCCCACAGCGATAAGGCGCAGGCAATCCTTGGGCTTGGGGCGGTCGAGATGCGCGACCGCCTCGCCTCGGGTGCCTTGCGTGCCGTTGATCTGGTCGAAGCCTGTCTGGCGCGGATTGCCGCCATTGAACCGGAAGTCGGGGCCTGGGCGTGGCTGGATGGCGACCATGCGTTGCAACAGGCGCAGCGGTTGGATCAATGGCGCCAATCCGGCAAACCATTGGGTCCGCTGCATGGTCTGCCTGTCGGTCTGAAGGACATCATCGACACCAAGGGCATTCCGACCGAAAACGGCACACCCATCGACGCTGGTCGTGTGCCGGCCGAGGATGCCTGGATCGTTGCGCGTCTGCGCGCGGCGGGGGCCATCATTCTTGGCAAGACGGTCACCACGGAATGCGCCTTCATGCATCCGGGCAAGACACGCAATCCCCACAACAGCACCCACACGCCCGGCGGGTCGTCGCAGGGATCTGCCGCGGCTGTCGCTGCCGGTATGGTGCCCCTGTCCATCGGCACGCAAACGGGGGGCTCGGTGATCAGGCCCGCGTCTTTCTGTGGCATTGTCGGTCTCAAACCAAGTTTCGGGTTGATCCCGCGCACGGGTATCCTGCCGCAATCGCCCTTTCTGGATACCGTTGGCGTCTTTGCCCGCAGCGTTGAAGATTGCGCCTTGCTGGCAGACGTTCTTGTGGGCCATGATCCGGCCGACCGCGCGACAGCACCGATCCCGATGCCGCGCATGCTGAGCGTGGCGCAGTCCAAGGCCCCGGTCACCCCGGTCTTCGCCTTTGCCAGACCACCGGGTTGGGATCAGGCCGATCCGCAGATGACCGCCGCAGTCGAAGAACTCGCGGCACTGCTGGGGGATCAGTGTTTCGAGGCACCATTGCCCGGTCTGGACGATGTCGCCGCGATACGCCAGCGGATCAATTTTGCCGAAATGGCCAAATGCTACTATGGTTTGGAGCGTCGCGGTCGCGATCGGATGTCGGACAAGCTGACCGCCGCCATGGACGAGGGCAAATCGGTGCTTGCGCGCGATTACATCGCAGCGCTTGACTGGCGTGATCTGATGAATGCAGGGTTGGAGGCGATTTTTGCCCGCTGTGATGCGATCCTGTGCCCCGCCGCACCCGGACCCGCACCAAAGGGTCTGGACGATACGGGCAGCGCCATCTTCAACGGGCTTTGGACACTAAGCGGAATGCCCGCCGTTACCCTGCCTGTGTTCACGTCCGAGAACGGTCTTCCCATGGGCGTGCAGCTGGTTGGACGGCGCGGTGATGACGCCCGGCTATTGCGGACGGCCCGTTGGTTGGCCACACATCTTGAAACCCTCGATCAGGGGAACTGATACCATGAACAAACTTATGGGACTGTTTGCATTTATTGTGCTGGTTGCTTTTCTGGCAATCCTTGTGATCCACGTACCCCGCTTGGATCTGTCCGCTGTGATCGCCCTTACCGTGCTTCTGGCGGCATGGGATCTTTACACGACCCACAGGGCGCGCAAACGCTGACACAGGATGTCAGCTTTGCATGGACGTGGCTGACATGGGTTGCCATATGCCGCGCCCTGCCATGCCTTCGATGACACGATCCCTGACGATGACATTCCCGCGCGACAGAACTGTGATGGGCATGCCCAGAACCTCGGTACCCTCAAACGGGTTGTAACCCACATTGTCGTGCAAATCATTTGCTCCATAAGTATGCGACCGCCTGATGTCCCAAAGGGCAATATCCGCGTCAAAACCAAGCGCGATCTGACCCTTGTTCGTCAGCCCGAAAGCACGCGCTGGCGCAGTCGCGGTCAAGGCCACGAAGCTTTCCACCGACATACGCCTCTGGTTCACCATCGCATGGAACATCAGGGGCAGGCGCGTCTCAAGCCCGGGCATCCCGTTCGCGATACGATTGAAGGGCGCATCAGCACCATTGGCGAACTTGCCGGTTTCGTCCATGCGATAGGGCGCATGGTCCGAAGTGATCAAGGTAATCGTGCCATCCGCGATCGCGTCCCAGAGGGCAATCTGATCATCAACAGTCCGCTGCGGCGGAGAACACATGAACCGGGCGGGATTTTCGCGCTCCAGAATATCCACTGTCATGAACAGATAGTGAGGGCAGGTTTCGGCCGCGACACGGACACCGCGCGCGCGCGCCTCGCGGATGATCTGCGCGCCCTCGCGAGTCGAGACATGAAAAATCATGATCCGCGCGCCGGTGAATTCAGCAAAACGGCACATGCGGTCGATGGCTTCGATTTCGGCCTCGCGTGGATGCGACTCGGCGTGATACTTCGGGGCAGTCTTTCCCTCAGCCAGAAGCTTTTCGGTCATGTGGCGGATCAGGCCGTCATTCTCGGCATGAAAACAAACCAGAGCGCCCTGATGTTTCGCCACATCCAGAATGTCGAGGATCGATTTGTCATCCTGTCGCACCTTGTCATAGGTCGTGAAGATCTTGATCGATCTATGCCCTTCGGTGATCAGGCTTGGAATGTCATGGGTCAGATTGCCGTCCTTGGTATCCGCGACAATCATGTGGAAAGCGTAGTCGATCAGCGCACCCTTGCGGGCCAACGCGGCATAATCCTTGACGACCGTGGCCATCCGGTTGCCGGGATGTTGTGCCGCGAAAGACACCACGCTCGTTGTCCCTCCCATCGCGGCCGATCGCGTGGCCGTCTCGAACGTATCCGCGTTCAGCAGGCCCGCCCCGGAGATCTGCTCGATATGGCAATGCGTATCCACGCCACCCGGCAGCACCAGAAGCCCGTCTGCATCGATCTCGGTCTGTGCCCGCGCATCGAGGCGTTCCGCAATCGCGGCGATCTTGCCACCCCGAATGCCGATGTCGGCGCGCCCTGTTCCGCCCGCATGCACGACAGCGCCGCTGCGAATGATGGTGTCGAAGTCGTGCTCTGTCATGTCCGGGCCGCCGCTCTGGTTTGCATATTGATATACCAAGTGTATACTGAATACTGGATCATTAACATGTCGCGTGCAAGAGACCGAAGGTGTCGGGGCGATCAGGAGGGAAACTCATGGCCGAAACGGCTAAGACCTTGGGCAGTTCAACTTACGAACGCATGAAGTCCATGATACTGGATGGGACCCTGCCGCCCGGCGCCCTGCTGCGCGAGAAAAGTTTCGCCGATCAGCTGGGTGTTTCCCGCACACCCGTGCGCGAGGCGATCAGCCAGTTGATCAGCGAGGGCTTCGCGACCCGCACCTCTGGCGGCACGCCTGCGGTCAACAGCGTTTCCCTGAAAGACATCATGGAAATCCTTCATGTCCGTAGCCTGCTGGAGTGTGAAGCCGCCCGGAAAGCAGCCACTTCAGGCAAGAAAACCGAAGATTTATTGGCTTTGCGGGCGCAGGTCGAAGGGTTCCTGACAGGTCCGCGCCCCGATCCGGATACCCATTACGCGCTGGATGAAAGGCTTCATCTGACCATCGCCGAGATGGCCGGATCACAGTTGCTGGGCGAGTTGATCGAAGGCTTGAAGATCAAGACCCGGATGTATGACCAAGGCTCGATTCCCGAAAGATTCGAGCCGGGATGTCATGAGCACATCGCCATCATCGACGCGATCCTGACCGGGGATGCTGATCAGGCCTCGGATGCGATGAAGTTGCATCTCAAGAAAGTGCGCGAATCGATCATCTCGCACATTTATCACCCATTCTGAGCGAAAGCCCCTCCTGCGCGGCAAAGAGTGGCGCTGGGATGTTGACTCGGTGTTCATCGTGTATACAGTCGGGATACACATTGGACAGAGAGATGGAACATGACCGCGCCAGCGCCACTGCGACCGACCGACGGGATCGTCCTCGCCATCACCTTTCAGTATTATCGCGACCTGCCGCGTGCCATGGCCTTTTACGAGGACGTGCTGGGATTGACGCTGGCGATTGATCAGGGGTGGTCCAAGATCTATCGCATCGACGGCCAGGCGCATGTCGGCCTCGTCGATGAAACGCGCGGAATGCAGAAATGGGCTGCGCACAAGACAGTGCAGCTTTGCCTGCGTGTACCGGATGTAGACGCCTGGCATGCATGGGCTGCGTTCAAGCAAGTGCCCGGCCTGACAGCGCCGCGCGACAGCGCCGAACTTGGGATCCGCGCATTCGTGATGAACGATCCCGAAGGCTATCAGATCGAAGTTCAGACGGCCAAGCCCGGCCACTGACCCCAGTTTTCCCCAACAAAAAACAAGAGTGGCGGCACAACGTCCCCATTACCCCGCGCGAAAGCAACCAACAATGGAGCTATCATGAAAACCCTGTCTCACACCGTATGGCGCATGGGCGCATTGGGCGCGACACTGGTCGTGGCCACGGCCGGCGCCTCACTTGCCCAAGACAAATCGTTGACAATCGGTCTGACGGCCGATCCCAGCCACCTTTACCCGCTAGCTGGCGAGGAATTGTCCTCGAACATCATGTATTACCATCTCTACGACCCGCTGGTCGCCCGCAGCGCCGAGTTGGAGTTTGGCCCCGGTCTGGCTGAAAGCTGGGAAACAGTGAATGACACCACATGGCGTTTCAAGCTGCGCGAGGGCGTGACATTCCACAACGGCAATGCTTTCACAGCGTCGGATGTGGTCTTTACCGTGGAAAAGGCGCGCGCCTCGATCCGCCCTGATCTGGTTGCGAATATCGCGTCGGTCACCGCTGTTGACGACCTCACGGTGGAAATCACCACGCCAAAGCCCTATGCCGTGCTGCCCAATGATCTGGCCGAACTTCTGATCCTTGACGAAGAATACACGACCACGACGGGTGATGAGCAGATGGACCTCAAGCCGATGGGCACCGGGCCCTACAAGCTGGAGGAGTGGATCAAGGAGGAGCGGCTGGTTCTGTCCGCGTTCGACGACTATTGGGGCGGCGCGCCCAGGATCAAGACGGTGACCTTCCGTCCGATCACCAACCCCGCCACCCGCACGGCGGCTCTGCTGACCGGCGAAGTTGATGTGGTGCAGGATCTGGCTGTGCGCGACGTGGACCGCGTTCGCAACGAAAGCGGGTTCGAGGTGATCACCCGACCAAGCCTTCTGAACGTGGTTCTTGCCATGGACACCCGCGCGGAGTCGCCCACGATCGAAGGTCCAAACCCGATGGTGGATCAGCGCGTGCGCGAGGCGATTGCCAGGGCCATTGACGTGGATGCCATCAACAAGATCGTCATGAACGGACTGGCCACACCCAGCGCGCAGTTTGTGCCTGAGTCCCACCTCGGTTATGTCGACGGGATGGATTTCCGCCAGATGTATCCGGTGGATATCGAAAAGGCGAAAGCCCTGATGGCCGAGGCTGGTTTCCCCGATGGCTTCACCATGACGCTGGACGCGACCAACAACCGCTATGTCAACGATGCGCAGATCGCACAGGCACTGGCGTCGATGCTGGCCAAGATCAACGTGACGCTGAACCTGAACATCATGCCCAAGTCGAATTTCTGGGGCTATATTCGCGTGCCATCCGACAACTCCAGCTTCATCATGAGCGGATGGGACGTGCCCGCAGGTGATGCCGGTTCGATGTATGCCGCGCTGTTCTATTCCCGCGACAAGAAAGAGGGTTATGGTCAGGTCAACCGCAGCTCCTATTCCAATGCGGATGTGGATGCGCTGATCGACAAGGCGGATTCCACTCCGGATGTGGCCGAGCGTGATGCGAACCTACAAGAGGCGACCAAGCTGCTCATGGCGGACATTCCGATGATCCCGGTTCACTACGAACAGGACATCTACGGTGTGCGCGAAGGCGTGATGCTGAAGCCGCGTACCGACAAGTTCCTGTCGGCCTTCGAAATGGACATCGAGTAAGCGACTCTGACATCGCCCCCAGCATCGCCATGATGCTGGGGGCTTTTCTTGCCTTTCTCGGAAAGACGGTAGAACCGGATGCTTGGATATCTGCTCAAACGCCTGATTCAGATGGCCCTTGTGCTGTGGGTTGTCTCGCTGGTGGTGTTCCTCATGATGAGCTTTACCGGCGATCCGGTGTTCATGATCGTTCCCATCGACGCCACAGATGCCGAGATTGCACAGGCGCGGCGTATCCTTGGCCTCGATCAGTCCCTGCCGGTGCAATACTGGATTTTCATCACCAGTCTCTTGCAGGGTGATTTCGGCCAATCCTATGTTTTTCGCCAGCCCGCGATGACCCTGATCCTTGAACGGATGCCCGCGACGATCGAGATAGTCGTGGTCGCGATGGTTCTGGCCGTCGTCGTGGCCATCCCTTTGGGTGTCTATGCCGGCGCCAACCCGAACGGGCGTCTCAGCCGCATGATCATGGCAGGCTCGCTGCTGGGTATTTCGCTGCCGGGGTTCTGGGTCGGCATGGTGCTGATCTATCTCTTCGCCGTGCACTGGGGAATCTTCCCCTCTTCGGGACGTGGCGACACGGCCGAGGTGTTCGGCCTCCGCGTCAGTCTGGCGACATGGGACGGCTGGCACCACATCGCGCTTCCCGCGATCACGCTGTCATTGGGGACCATGGCCATCCTGCTGCGGATGACCCGCGCGGGCATGATGGAGGTGGCGCGGCAGGACTATATGAAATTCGCCCGCGCCAAGGGGGCCACACGCCATGACGTCCTGTATAAGCACGGCCTCAAGAACGCGCTGATCCCCGTGGTGACGATCTTCGGCCTGCAACTGGGTGACCTGATCGCTTTTGCCACCATCACCGAAACGATCTTTTCCTGGCCCGGCATGGGCAAGCTTCTGATCGATTCCATCTATCGCGCGGACAGGCCCGTCATCGTCGTCTACCTGATGCTGGTTGCCCTGATCTTCGTGGTGATCAATTTTCTGGTCGACATCGTCTATACGCTGATCGACCCCCGCATCACGCTGAAATGAGGGGCGCATGACCGGTTTCTTCCAATCGGAGTTCTTCCACAATTATTCGCGCAGCGCCTCTGCGATCATTGGAAGCGCGCTGATGCTGACCTTTGCCGTGGCTGTCATTGCGGGGCCGTTTCTTGTCGCGCAGAACCCTTATGACATCGCGGCGTTGAACCTGATGGATAGCTACAAGCCTCCCGTCTGGCTGGACGGCGGCGACCCGCAGTTTCCGTTGGGGACGGACGGGCAGGGGCGCGACGTCTGGGCCTCGATCCTGTATGGCGCGCGGATCTCAGTGTTCATCGGACTGGTGGCGATGATCGCCTCCTGCACCATCGGCACGCTGCTGGGCCTGATTGCCGGGTTCTATGGCGGTATCGTCGATTCCGTGATCATGCGGATCGCGGATATCCAGCTCTCCTTCCCCTCGATCCTGATTGCCCTGTTCCTGATGTCGGCCGTGGGCACCGGGGTGGACAAGGTCCTGATCGCTTTGACGGCTGTCGGCTGGGTGGTCTATGCCCGGACAGTGCGCGGTTCGACCCTGTCCGAGATCAAGAAGGAATATGTGCAAGCCGCCAAGGTCGCGGGCCTGCCAAACACGGCAATCATCCGCAAGCATGTGCTGCCAAATGTGCTGACCCCGCTGATCGTGATCGCCACCATCCAGGTGGGCACCTTCGTGCTGATCGAAGCCTCGCTCAGCTTTCTGGGGGTGGGCGTGCCGATCACCCAGCCCTCGCTTGGGCTTTTGATCAAGAACGGGTTTGACGTGTTGTTCAGCGGATTGTGGTGGACCTCGGTCTTTCCGGGGGTGGCGATCATGATGCTGGTGTTCGGGATCAATCTGTTCGGGGATTTCCTGCGCGACGAACTGAACCCGAGGCTGAAATGATGGCAACGGCGACAGACAACACCCTGCTGGCCGTGCGCGATCTGCGGACGTATTTCCACACATTTTCCGGCACCGTGAAAGCGGTCAACGGCGTCAGTTTCCAGATCGGCAAGGGCGAAGTAATGGGCCTTGTCGGGGAAAGCGGCGGCGGAAAATCCGTGGTCGGCTTCTCGATTCTTGGCCTGATCGACAGCCCCGGTCAGATCATGGGCGGAGAGATCCTGCTGAATGGCGAGGATCTTGCGCAAGCCGGGGAAGAGCGTCTGCGCCAGATCCGTGGCCGCGAGATTTCGATGGTGTTTCAGGACCCGATGACATCCCTGAACCCGCTGCATACCGTGGGCCAGCAGATGGACGAGGTGCTGCGCCTGCATACCGATCTGGATGCCGATGCCCGCCACCGCGCCTGTGTCGAGATGCTGGAAAGCGTGGGTATCAGCCGCGCGGCAGAGCGTCTGTCGGCCTATCCGCACCAGTTTTCCGGCGGGATGCGGCAGCGCGTCGTGATCGCGATTGCCATGCTCGCGCGTCCGCGCCTGATCATCGCGGACGAGCCGACGACGGCGCTGGACGTGACGATCCAGAGCCAGATCCTCAAGCTGATGCGGCGTCAGATCGCCGAAAAGGGCGCCTCGATGATCCTGATCACGCATGATCTGGCCGTGGTGTCGGAAATGGCCGACCACATCACCGTGCTCTACTGCGGCAAGGTCGTCGAGCGGGGGCGGACCCGGGATCTGATCGAAGCGCCTGCACATCCCTATACCCGTGGACTGATCGACAGCATCCCTGATCCGGCCAATCCTCATGCGCGCCTCAAGCAGATCCCCGGAACCGTGCCGGATATCCGTAACTTGCCCAAAGGGTGCAACTTCCGTGACCGCTGCCCGCGCGCACAGGCGCGTTGCGCCGAGGAGGAGCCGGAACTGCACCCGCAAAATGCGGCGCAATGGGCGGCCTGCCACTATCCTTTGCAACCGGGAGACAGTGCATGACCGATGCCACACCCATGCTGGAGGTGCGCGACCTCGAAATGCATTTCCCCATTGGCGGCGGAGTGCTTGACCGTTTGAAACTGGACAGCCGGGGACTGCGCATCGAACGTCCCGTTGTCCACGCGGTGAACGGGGTCAGCTTTCGCATCCAGCGCGGTGAGATCATGGCATTGGTCGGTGAAAGCGGCTGTGGCAAGTCCACCGTCGCCAAGACCATCGCGCGCATCTACCAACCGACCAAAGGCGAAATCCGCGTCGATGGCGAAGATGTCGCGAGCTACGGATTTGCCGAAATGCTGCCCGTGCGCTCCAAGATGCAGATGATCTTTCAGGACCCTTACGCCAGTCTCAATCCGCGTCAGCGGGTGCGTGATATCGTAGCGGAACCCTTGCTCCAGCAGATGAAAACCGCCCAGGATCGCAAGTCTGTGCCCGCGAAAACCCAGCAACTTCTGGCCAAGGTCGGGCTGAACGCTGAACATGCCGGGCGTTACCCGCATCAGTTTTCCGGCGGCCAGCGGCAGCGGATCGGGATCGCGCGGGCGCTGTCCGTCATGCCCGGGCTGATCATCGCGGATGAACCTGTCTCGGCACTGGATGTGTCCATTCAGGCGCAGATCCTGAACCTGATGATGGACCTGCGCGACGAGTTCGGCTTGTCCTATCTCTTCATCAGCCACGACCTGTCCGTGGTGCAGCATATCGCGGACACTGTCGGCGTGATGTATCTGGGTTTCATGGTCGAAACCGCGCCGCGGGACGTCCTCTTCGCGACACCGCGCCATCCCTATACCCGCGCGCTTCTGTCGGCCGCACCCAGCATCAAGCCCAAGCGTGACATCGAAGAGATCACTCTCAGCGGCGAGGTGCCCTCCGCATTGGACCTTCCGTCCGGATGCTGTTTCCGCACGCGCTGCCCCTTTGCATGGGAGCGTTGCGCGCTGGAACGCCCCACGCTCAAGGATGTGGGCGGCGGGCAAAGCGTCGCTTGCCATCTTGTGGACGAACCGGACAGGGACAGACGATGACCGTGATTGCACAAGCCCGCGTGGGGCTTCAGGACCCGCATGACTGCACGGATGCCAGTGACACGCTGACGATCTACCATGCGCTCTATGACACGCTCGTGCGGCGGGTCGGGCAGGACTATGTCCCGCATCTGGCGCGTCGCTGGGACGTGTCAGAGGATGCCTGTCAATGGACCTTTCACCTGCAACCCGATGTCACCTTTCATGACGGCACAGCCTGTGACGCTACTGCCGTTGCCGCATGCCTTGAGCGTATGGCGCGCGAGGACAAGGGCTACACGCTGGGTGCGCCTGCCGTCTGGCGGCAATATCTGGGGCATGCGATCTGCGACGTGATAGATCCGGTCACGCTGCGCGTGACCCTGCAATCACCGATGGCGGATCTGCTGGACGTGCTTGAACAGGGATTCATCGTCGCGCCTTCGGCCTTTGCCGCGCTGGATGCCGGCGATTATGGCCATCAGGTCGGCTCTGGACCCTACAAACTTGACGCTATGACCACAGACCATGTGACCGCCCGCAGGTTGGATCACCATTTTGCGGGAACCCCCGCCAATCCGGTCATGACATGGCAAAGCGTGCCTGACCCTGATCTGCGTTTGACCATGCTGGAACAGGGCATGGTGCAGGTCGCCAATGGTCTGGATTTTCTGGCCTCGGAAAGGCTGGGTGCGATGCGCCATGTCTATCTGTCGCCGGTTGCGATCATCTACCTTCTGAACGCGGCGCGTGGTCCTTTGGCAGATGCACGCATGAGGCGGGCGCTCAGGATTGCCGTTGATCGGGATGCGTTGATTGCCGAGGTGGTTGCGGGGGCCGCCTGTCCGCTGCACGGTTTTGTCAGCCCGCAGCACTATGGCGCAGCACAGGGCCAAGCTGCGGCGTTGGACCGCGACACAGCGCGCGCATTGATGGCCGAGGCTGGGTATCCCGACGGTCTGACGCTTGAGGTGGATTGCCCGACACGCCTGCCCGATGAGGCGGAACGCCTGACCGCGGCATTGGGCCAGCAATTGGCGCAGGTTGGAGTAACGCTGCGCGTGCATGTCCACCCAGCGCGCGAGGATTACGCCCATATGGTTCGCCGCAAGGAAATCCGGGATCTGTGCGTTTTCGATTCCAGTCCGATGAGCACCTATCGCGTACTGTATGAAAAGATCGACTCCCGTGTCGCGGGGGCGTGGTGGCAAGGCTATGCCAACGCAGAAATCGAGGTGCTGATCGACAAGGGGCGCAGGACCACAGACCGCGAAGCTCGCGCCGAAATTTGGCGTGCGGCTTACCGGATGCTACAGGACGATCCGGCTTGGCTGACGCTCTACAACCCGCTGCGGGTGATTGGTCTGGCTGGCTCCCATCCGAATTTCGCCATGCCCGCTGATGGTGTGATCGACGTGGCGCGCTTGCCAGAACTGGACGAGGGTCGGAATGCACGCTGATACAGTTTTCATCGGTGGCACCATCGTCACGATGGACCCCGCGCGGCGTGTGATAGAGGATGGCGGGATTGCCGTCCGTGATGGCCAGATCGTCGCTATCGATACAGCCGACACCCTGCGGGACAGTGTGCAGGCTGCCCAAGTCATCGACTGCACCGGCCATGTGATGCTGCCGGGGTTGATCGACGTGCATGCCCATGCAGGGCACGGGCTGATCAAGTCGATGGGGATGCATGGCGGTGACCGCTGGGAAAACATCTGCGGCGAGGTCTATACGCAGGTGTCGCCGCCTGACTTCTGGTATGCCGAGGCGCGTCTGGCCGCATTGGAACGGTTGCGTTTCGGGGTGACGACCGGCGTGTCCCTGCTGGGTGGCGGCGATACGATCATGCGGACGGATAACCCCACCTACGCCGCCGCGCATTGTCGTGGCGTGGTCGAGGTCGGCACCCGCAGCATGGTGGCTGTAGGCCCCACCCGCGCGCCACATCCACGCCTCTACGCAGAGTGGAAGGATGGCAAACGGCAGACCTATGATGTTACTTTCACACAGCAACTCCGCACATGTCAGCAGGTGGTTGAAGACTGGCACGACACCCATCAGGGTCGCATCCAGATCGCAATGCTCTATCCGGTGCTGCGCGATGAACATGAACGTGACATGACCCGCGTGGATTACGCCGAAGCCTGCGCGCAGGCGCAAGAGGTGCGCGCCTTTGCCCGCGCTCGTGGCCTGATCTTCACGCAGGATGGCCACTGGCGCGGCTCGGTCAGACGGGCGCAGGAACTGGGGCTGTTGGGACCTGACAGCCTCTTGTCGCATTGCATTGATCTGCATTCGGACGAAATCACGCTGATCGCTCGCACGGATACCAAGGTCGCGCACAACCCCTCGGCCAATGCCTCGATCATGGGCCGGTGCCCGGCCATCGAGTTGATGGCAGAGGGGGCAACTGTCGCGCTGGGATCAGATGCCACTGCCCCGGATCGTTCGGCCGACATGTTCCGTCACATGCAGCAAGCCATGCACTACCACCGCACTTTCTTCCGCGATGCCTCCGTCCTGCCCATCGGCAAGGTTCTGGAAATGTGCACCATCGGGGCAGCGCGTGCCTTGGGGATGTCGGACCGGATCGGTTCGCTTGAAATCGGCAAGGCGGCCGACATCGTCATGGTCGACATGCGCAAACCGCATCTTTACCCGCCCAACATGCCGTTGCATCGCCTGATATGTTTTGCCAACGGCAATGACGTGTCGATGGTGATGGTCGGCGGTCAGATCGTGTTGCGGAACGGTCGTGCGACACAGGTGGACGAGGCCGCAATTCTGGCTGACGCCGCAACACAGGCCGCGCTAATGATTGAACGGATCGGTGGAGCCGCCGACCTTGAACGGCCGTCGGATTTTTGGGGTGAGGAGGGCGCAAAGCCATGACGATCTATGTGATCAACCCGAACAGCAGCCAGCATGTGACCGACGGCATCGACCGGGCCGTCGATCCGATGCGCGCGGCAAGCCCTGTCGCGATCGAAGCCCGCACTTTGGCCGAAGGCCCTCCGGGGATCGAGACGCAGGCACATGTCGATGGCGTCGTCGCCCCTTTGCTGGCCCATTGCGCCAAGCTTGAGGACAGCGCCTCAGCCTTTGTTGTGGCCTGCTATTCGGACCCTGGTCTTGCCGCCCTGCGCGAGCAATCCGCGCGCCCCGTTCTGGGGATCGCCGAGGCGTCGATCCTGACCGCCATGACCATGGGGCAGCGGTTCGGTATCATCTCGATCCTCTCGCGCAGCATTCCCCGCCATATGCGCTATGTCGGCGCGATGGGTGTGATGGATCGTCTGGCCGCCGACATGCCGCTGGAACTTGGCGTGCTGGACCTTGCCGATGCCGGGCGCACGTTCGACCGACTCAAGACTGTCGGCACCCGTCTGCGCGACGAGGCGATGGCGGACGTGTTGATCCTTGGTTGCGCCGGGATGACCGCATTCCGCACCGATCTTGAGACCTACCTTGGCCTGCCCGTGGTGGAACCATGTCAGGCCGCAACCGCGATGGCGATTGGCCGCGTAGCATTGCAAAAGACACGACAGGACAGAGCATGACACTTCTTACCACCCAGGCGCGGGGCGTTTACGTCATCGCGGTGACACCGTTTCATCCCGATGGGCGCATCGACATGGACAGTTGCGACCGCATGGTCGATTTCTACCTTGAGGCCGGCGCAACGGGCTTGACCGTTCTGGGCATGATGGGCGAAGCGCCCAAGCTGACGGTGGAAGAGTCGCGCGATGTGGTAGAGCGTATCCTCAAGCGTGTCGCGGGGCGGGTCCCTGTGGTCGTCGGCGTCTCGGCCCCCGGCTTCGCGCAGATGGATACGCTGACGCGGATGGTGATGGATTTGGGCGCGGCGGGCGTGATGGTGGCCCCTCCGGGCAGCCTGCGGACCGATGACCAGATCGTCACCTACTACCGCCAAGTGGCTGAACTGCTGGGCAATGTGCCTTTTGTCTTGCAGGATTTTCCTCTGGCCACTGGGGTGCAGATGTCGAACGGCGTCATCGCGCGGATCATGAACGACCTGCCGACTTGCGTCTGTCTCAAGCATGAAGATTGGCCGGGACTGGAAAAGATCACCGCTCTGCGGCGGGATGGCGTGCTGAACCGGCGGATCTCGATCCTGTGTGGCAACGGCGGCGTGTTCCTGCCCGAAGAGATGGAACGCGGGGCAGACGGCGCCATGACCGGCTTTGCCTACCCCGAAATGATGGTGGCCGTGGTCGAACATCACGCCAAAGGACAGATGGACCGGGCACGTGACCTGTTTGATGCCTATCTGCCCTTGGCACGCTTCGAACAGCAGCCGGGTATGGGCCTTGCCATCCGCAAATACACTTTGGCGAAGCGGGGCATCATCGCCCATGATGCGCTGCGCAAACCAGGTGCGGCGCTGTCGGCAGCCAGCCGGGCAGAAGTGGATCTGCTGATCGCGCGACAGGAAAAAAGATTGAAGGAGCTGGATTGATGGATCTTGGACTGACTGGAAAACGCGCGCTTGTGCTGGGGGCCAGCCGTGGCCTTGGCATGGCGATTGCCAAATCGCTGGCCGCCGAAGGCACAACCGTTTTTGCCGCCGCCCGCAGCCGGGACAAGATCGAGGCATGGGCCAAAGGAATGGACAATGTCCACCCAATGACTCTGGATCTCTCCGATCTGGCGTCAGTGGATGCGGTGGTGAACGATCTGCTGGCCAAGGGTGGCGTTGACATCATCGTCAACAACAGTGGCGGCCCACCCCCCGGCACCGCGCAGGACGCGGATCGTGGCGCTTGGCTGTCTCAGTTCGAGGCGATGGCGGCGAATATCTTTCATCTGACAACGCGGCTCTTGCCCGAGATGAAGGCGCGGGGCTGGGGGCGTGTGATCTCGGTCACGTCATCGGGTGTGGAGCAGCCGATCCCCAACCTTGCCCTGTCGAACGGGATACGGTCGGCGGTTGTGGGTTGGTCCAAGACATTGGCGAATGAGGTGGCGGCGGATGGGATCACCGTCAACGTCGTGATGCCGGGGCGCATCCATACGCAGCGGGTGGACGAGTTGGATGCCGCCGCGGCCAAGCGGACACAAACCGATGTGGCCGAAGTGGCCAGCAAGTCCCGCGCGACGATCCCGGCCGCACGCTATGGCCGGCCCGAGGAGTTTGCCGATGTCGTGACCTTCCTTGCCTCGGAACGCGCCTCCTATGTCACAGGCTCGCGCATTCGGGTCGATGGCGGGTCGGTCAAATCCATCTGATCTTCGGGATCATGGCGGCCTGACAGAAGCCAACCGTTAAGATTTCCTTACGTCGCTCGCGTAACACATTGAAAACATTGGCCCCGCAAAATGTCCCACCGTGGGACATTCTCCGGGGCCTCTGAATCAGGCGACCGCGTGGGCGATCGCGCAGCGCTTCCACAAGGTGCTGAGAGCGGCAACCAGATGGTCGATGTCCGCATCCGAATGAAAGGGCGACGGGGTGAACCGCAACCGCTCGGTCCCCTTGGGCACGGTAGGATAGTTGATCGGCTGAACGTAGATCCCGAAATCCTGCATCAGGATATCCGCCAGCTGGCGGCACTTGACCGGGTCCTTGATCATCACCGGGATGATGTGGCTGTCATTGTGAAGATGCGGGATGCCAGCACGGTCCAGCATGGCGCGCAGACGCGCGACCTGACGCTGCTGCGCCTCGCGCTCGACGCTGGATTGCTTGAGATGTGCGATACTGGCCTGCGCCGCAGCCGCCACGGCAGGAGGTAGCGCCGTGGTGAAGATGAAGCCGCTGGCGAAAGAGCGGATGAAATCGCACAGCGCCGCCGATCCGGTGATGTAGCCGCCAACCACGCCAAAGGCTTTGCCCAGCGTGCCTTCGATCAGGGTGATGCGGTCCATTAGACCTTCCCGTTCCGCGACACCCCCGCCGCGTGGCCCATACATGCCGACAGCATGAACTTCGTCCAGATAAGTCATGGCACCATGTTTCTCGGCAACTTCCACGATCTCGCGGATCGGAGCGATGTCGCCATCCATGGAATAGACACTTTCAAACGCAACGATCTTGGGCGCATTGGCCGGCAGTGCCGCCAGCTTGCGATCCAGATCAGCGGGATCGTTATGCTTCCAGATCACCTTCTTGGCGCGGCTGTGACGGATGCCTTCGATCATGCTGGCATGGTTCAACTCGTCCGACAGGATGATGCAATCGGGCAGGCGAGAGCCAAGCGTGCTGAGCGCAGCCCAATTCGACACATAACCGCTGGTGAACAAAAGCGCCGCTTCCTTGCCGTGCAGATCTGCCAGTTCCCGTTCTAGAAGCAAATGTGCGTGGTTGGTCCCCGAGATGTTGCGCGTGCCACCGGCACCCGCACCGAAGCTGTCAACGGCGGCTTTCATGGCGTCGGTCACAACCGGATGCTGGCCCATGCCAAGGTAGTCATTCGAGCACCAGACCGTGACCTGATCTGGCGTGTTCTCGCTATGGCTGATGGCGCGCGGGAACTGACCCTTCTTGCGCTCCAGCTCGGCAAAGATGCGGTAATTGCCTTCGGCTTTCAATGCGTCAAGCTGGCTTTGGAAAAGGGCGTCAAAGTCCATGGGCGTCCTCGTTTCTTATGGTTTTTCGTAAGGGAGTGTTTCGGGGTGAGCGGGTTTTGGCGCGGGCAACATCCAACGCCAGAGTTTTTCGTCAGGCAGAGGCAGTACCATCAGCCAATGCTCCAGCAGGGCAAGGCTTGTGATCGCAGTCAAAAGGGTAAAGCCGGTGATGTCCCCTGCGGTGTCCACCGCCCAAAGGCGTTCCAGCCAGCAGGCCACGGCAAAGGTCAGGGCAGTGACCGAGAAGGGAAAGACCCAGTTCAGCCGCGACAGCCGGAAATGGCTGGGCAGATGCGCCAGCGGGCTGGGCAGGAATTCCACGTTGATCTTGGGCACGCCGAAGAAGAGGTTCAGCTTGGCGGATACACGGGCGAAAAACAGAACGACGAAGGTCCACAGGCCGAAGGCGTTTTCAGCACCCCAACCCACCAGCAGGATCAGGATCATCGTCGCGACCAGCAGCATCTCGTGATAGGCGATGGTGCCCCACGCTCGGATGAAGCGCTCCCATTCCGGCAATTTCTCGGGGCAGTGGTTGGCGTTGGGGCCGGTGATAATGCCGGTCAGAAAGGCCAGTTCGATCCAGCCCCAGACCGCAATGGCCGAGAGGAAGGCAAGATAGGCGCCAGTTGAACTGACGTCATCGAAGGTGGCGTATAGCCCCCAGAGACCTATCCCGAATAGCGGCAAGGCGGCCCATGTCGCCATGTTGCAGGCCCGCGCGCCATGCCTGTCGGCATAGCGCACGGCCATCAGGATCACCCCGGTCGAGAACCACCAGACAAAAAGGGCCGCGAGGGCCGCGATCCATGGGTTTTCCAGCATCAGTATGCGGGCTCCAGGCGGGTGGAGACAGGCACGCGATGCGTTTTCGCCGGGATGGTGAACAGTGACACGAAAGCCGCAGCCGCACGGGCTTGCGACGTGAGGCGGCTGACCGCTGCGCCGAACCCGCTCTGCGTCTTGGCACGGGCCAGATCCGCATTGGCCTTCTGCAAGCGCACCAGACCGCGCTGCCAACGGGGATGGTCAATATCCAGCGTGATCGGAAAGATCTGCTCGGACAGCTTGGAGGTCTTTGTAAAGACCTCGTGGGCATACCAGTCTGGATCCACCCCCAAGGCCTTGTGAAAGGCCGGACGCTGATGGTCGCGCACATACATGGTGGAATAAACGGCCGTGAGGAAGAACTTGATCCACAGAACGTTGATGCCACTGGTCAACTTCGGATCGGTCTTCATCAGCAAGGCGAAGGCTTCGCCATGGCTGAACTCGTCGTTGCACCACTCTTCGAACCATTTGAAGATCGGATGGAAGCGGTGCTCGGGATGTGCCTCGAGGTGACGGAAGATCGTGATGTAACGGGCATAGCCGATCTTTTCGGACAGGTAGGTGGCATAGTAGATAAACTTGGGACGGAAGTAGGTGTATTTCTTCTTCTGCGTCAGAAACCCAAGGTTCACCGCCACGCCCGCTTCGCGCAGCGCATCATTGATGAAGCCAGCGTGCCGCGCCTCGTCCCGCGCCATCAGCTGGAAAAGCTGCGTGATGTCGGCATTGCTGCCGCGCCGCTTCATTTCCTTGTAAAGAACACAGCCCGAGAATTCGGCGGTGCAGGAGCTTATCAGGAAATCGAGGAATTCCTTCTTCAGCTGCGGCTCCATCCCGTCCCAATCGACATGGTCCCAGTTCTCGTTCTTCTTGAAATGACCCCGGTTCGGATCGCTCTGCATCTGCGCGATCAAAGCGTCCCAGTCCTCGCGGACCGGGGTCACGTCAATCGCGTCCAGCTCGTCGAAATCGGTGGTGTAGAAACGTGGCGTCAGCAGGGTATCCTGCATTGCAACCTGCGTCGCGGCCTCGCTGTCGAATTTCTCCTGATTGGCTTCCTGCGTGGCAAGCGCCTCTTCTGCGGTCAGGGCATCTGCGGAATGAACGTTCATAGCATCACCTCCTCGGAGAATGAGAATTCGCAAAGTTCCATGAACTCGAAATCACCGGTCAGGCGGGTCCAGAGCCGCTCCAGCTTGCTGGCGCGGATGATCGTGGCCTCGCGGTCCTCGATCACCACTTCGCCGTAGGGGGCCATGATCTGCGGCCCATGCACCTTGACCTCATCCCCCGGATAGATCACGGCGCCGTTGTTGAATTTCACATGCGCATGCAGGCTTTCGAACCTGTGGCTCACTTCGACGGTGCAGGGGGCGCGTTCAACCTCTTTTGTCAACAGTCCCATATCGGTTCCCTTTCGATATCAATCCAGCAGCCTGGCGAAGGCTCTGGTGTTTGTGAGCCCGAACCCCATGAGGTCCGCGCTCCATCCGATCGTGTCGTCATAGATGGCAATCCGGTTGCCTTCCGTGCGGACCAACCGCACGGGACCGTCAAGGGCCACGCCGTGCTTGGTGCGTTCCCGCACCAGAACCCGGTGAACACCCGAGATGAAACCGCCCTGTTCGGGCGAGAGTTCGGCGATAATCTGTCCGTTGACATCCATGACGCGGGCAGCCCCGCTCAGGTCGCCAGACAGGATGATGATCCGCTCTGCCACCACTGCCTCGCGCGGGGGGGTGGATTCAAGCGGGCGATCCGTGAGTGTGGCCATGGTGACCAGTGCAAGACAGACAAGGACAAGAGCGGTCAAGCTGCGTCCCAGAAAACGCGGGATCAGATCGACTTCCGGGCTGGCCTTGTAGGGGTGAACGGGCATGGTCATGATCTGATCCTCATTCTGCCGCAACAGCATTGCCCTGCGGTGCGGCGACAGGTTGATTGCGGGTGATGACCGGACTTGTGACACGCTTTTCCGCTGCGTCGCTGATCATCCTGGCGATATTGGCCGCCTCGGGGATGCATCGCAGCGCGGGTTGGGTGCGCCGCATGACCCAAGGGCGCACATGCGGCCAGCACACCAGATAGGAAAGGCGCGTATCGCCCATCAGATCCAGAGCGATGGTGCCGGTCCCGGTTTTCCGCAGATCAAGTGTTGCATTGGCAATCTGCGTGTAGGGCAGGTTCAGCGTCACAGTCAGAGCCGCCCCGATCCGCATCGCCACACGGCGGTTCGTGATCGTATAGACGGTGGCCCGCGCCTGAATAATGGCGGTGATCATCAGAAGCACTGAAACGATGCCACCCAGAACGATGAAGGGGAAAGCCCCACTCACCGCCTGAGATAATGTGACCTGGTCGCTGAGCACGATGAAGCGCCAGGCGAAGAGAAACAGGAAATACCCGACCACCCAGTACAGGTTGAGGGATTCCTTGGTGAGGGCCCACCAGTCGGGACGGCCCTGCCAGAGGATCACTTCGCCCTCGGGCGGAAGCTCCGGCAGACCGTTGATCGGTTCCTGGTCGAAATCGTCGTGGGACATGATGGACCCCCTTTTCTTGCGTCAGAGTTGCGGCTCAAGCCGGTCCTGGCTGGCATAGAGTTTGCCGCCAGCGTAGTAGCCCGAGATCTTGTCTTCCTCGAGCAGTGTCACCTGCCGGGGCGAGGCGGTCTTGGGCACATTGTTGAAATGCTTGCCGAAGATCGAGTGGATCTTGACGCGGTCCGACTTGATCTTGCAGAGCGTCATCGGCACCAGTCGTGTGCCTTCGCCCCATGCAGCATCCAGCTTGATCTCGAGATAACGGACCAGTTGTTCCGGCTCGTCGATCCACATGTCGACGATGCTGCCCACGATCTCCAGATCGCCGGCCTGCACCGGAAGACCGCGCGGATCACGCCCCGCAGAGACATGAAAATGCTCGGTCGCAGCCATCGGGATGATCTTGGGGTGACCCTTGCCATCCAGTTCCGGCACGTCGCGGCGCGGCGCCCAGGACGCAGGGCCGACACCGTCGATCATCGGATCGCCGGTCGGTTCAAAGGGAAAGCCATTGCCCGCAGCAGTCTTGCGCACTGCGATATCCGTGCGCTCAGGATTCTGGCCGCTGGGAACTGTGACCTCGCCCCGGCCATGGGCCAGCTTGAAGGTCTTGTCGTCCGGCACCGGGAACAGTCCCTGGTTGGCGGATTGCTTGCCGTCGTCATCCTCGAGCGGATACCCCTCGCGCATGTTCTCGCGCTGGATATAGATGATGAGAAGAGCGAAGAAGCCGTAGAACAGCCAGAGAGTCAGGCTGGCAAGGTCGAATTCGCCGAAGAAAGTTGCTGTCATGGTCGTGTCCTCCTAGGGGAGCCTTGTATCAGGTTGGAAAGTCGGCCAGGCCGATGCCGGTCGGCCCATGGTCGGGTTGGTCAGAACTGGCCGTGACAGTCCGCACCAGCGGACCCAGAGCAACCAGGGTAATAAAAAGAATCGCAATTTCCGTATGATAGACAACGGAGTAGCCGGTCGCAGGGCTGTTCAAAGCCTCGCCCAGCTGTCCGCTAAGCGCCATATGGTTGACCCAGTCACGCAATGCGCCGCCAAAGGCGATGGACGAGCCTGCCGCCGTGGCTTGCGCCGCACCCCAGGCCCCCAGCGCCAGGCCGCGTCCGGCCAGACCGCGCGCAGGCATTGCCATGGCGGCCATCAGGGTCGAGACAGCAAAGAGCCCACCGCCAAATCCGATCATCATCGCACCGGCGAAAAAGATCGTAGGCGAATTCATCGGTGCAGCAAAAATCACCACCGAAAAGGCCATGATACCCGCAAGAATACCGCTTCCTGCCATGCGATAGGGGTTGGCGCGCCGGGCCAGCATACGGCCCGCCAATGCAAAACCCAAAAGCGCCCCGGTCGCCCACATCGCTGTCAGCGTGGTCGTCGCCGCAACCGACAGGTCCAGAATTTCGCCGCCATAAGGCTCCAACAGCACATCCTGCATGTTGAAGGCGACGGTGCCCAGAAAGACCACCGCAAGCAAACGACCAGCCGTGCCACCGGCCATCAGATCCGCCCAGGCATCGGCAAACTTCGGACGGGGAGCCTCGCGTTCTTCGCGGCTCATGGGGCGGACATTTTCCTGCTTCCAAAGGGCAAGAATGTTCAGCGCCAGACCGGCCACCGCGGCGCCTTGGACAACTCGGATCAGCTTGAGGCTGGTGAACTCCTGCAGCAGGAACCCGATGATGAGGGCCGAGGCCCCCATGCCCAGCAGGAACATCACATAAAGAAGCGCCACAACACGGGGGCGGGTCTCTTCCGTGGCCCTGTCACTGGCCAGCGCCAGACCGGCCGTCTGGGTCATGTGCAGGCCAAGGCCGGTCATGAGAAAGGCCAGCGCCGCCAGAACCTCACCGGCGAAGGGGACGTCGTGGACCACATCACCGCCCAGCACCAGCAGGGCAAAGGGCATCACCGCCAGCCCGCCAAACTGCCAGAGCGATCCGAACCACAGGTAAGGGATACGTTTCCATCCGATCGCACTGCGATGTGTATCCGAGCGGAATCCCAGAAGCGCGCGGAATGGTGCAATCAGCACGGGAAGTGCGATCATGAAGGCAACGATCATCGCCGCCAGTGAGAGTTCGACGATCATCACCCGGTTCAGCGTTCCCAACAGCATGACCGAAGCCATCCCGACTGAAACCTGAAACAGCGACAGGCGCAACAACTGTGACATCGGCAGATCGGCGCTGGCCGCATCGGCAAAGGGCAGCATGTTGGCTGTCATCCGGGTCAGGAAACGGGGCGCTTTCCGTGTCACTTCGAGAACTCCAGAGCTTGCGAGATGTAGAAACCCGATGTGATGCGCCCCAGATCGCGAATGCGGCCGGAATCGCGCAAACCATGCGCCAATGAGGCGGGTGAATGGGGGATCATGACCGGCGAACGGTCTGACCGCGGGAAAAGCTTTCCGGCATACCACATGCCCATCAGCAGCGTGGTGCGCGGCGCAACAGTGAAGACAACCGAACCCGACGTGCGTTGACCAAGACGATCAAGAGCGCTGCGGATGTCGCTGTCGCCATAGTAGATCAGACTGTCCATCGCCATGACATGATCGAACCGGCCCAACGTATCTGCCAGCATGTCGCCAGACGTGAAGGTCACCCGTCCGGGCAACCCCGCCGGCAGACGCTTGCGCGCGATCTCGACCAGCGAGGGCGAGATGTCCACAGCCAGAACATCCGCGCCACGCGCCGCCAGCTCTGCGGTCATCTGCCCGGCACCACAACCGGCATCAAGGATCCGCGCGCCGCGCAGATCCTCGGGCAGTTGCGCCAGCATCTTGGCCCGCATCCCGTCGCGCCCACGCCGCACCGTCTCTCGGATCCGCGAGACAGGCGCATCCGAGGTCAGCCGCTCCCAGGTTCGGGTCGCAGTCTTGTCGAAATAGGTCTCGACACGCGTCAGGGTGCGATCATAGGTCATCAATCAAACCCAAGCAGTTCAAAGATTTCGCGGTCCGGCAGCGGGGCGGGGGCCAACGTTGCGGTCGAGTTGTAAAGCGCTTCAGCCAGACGCATGTATTCGGCGCGGCACTGGACGATATCCTCGTCATCCGGCATCTCGAACAACGTCTTCTTCTTGAGCCGCGACCGGCGCAGCGCATCGACGTCCGGCATATGGCCGATCCGGTTGAACCCGACGGTGCGGCAGTAGCGATCCACCTCGTCGGTATCCTTGCTGCGATTTGCGACGCAACCGGCAAGCCGAACCTTGTAATTGTTCGACTTGGCCTGAACGGCGGCAATGATCCGGTTCATCGCATAGATGCTGTCGAAATCATTGGCCGTCACGATCAGCGCCAGATCGGCATGTTGCAGGGGCGCGGCGAAACCGCCGCAGACCACATCCCCCAGCACGTCGAAAATCACCACATCGGTGTCTTCCAGCAGATGATGCTGCTTCAAAAGCTTGACGGTCTGACCGACCACATAGCCACCGCATCCGGTGCCCGCAGGCGGGCCACCCGCCTCGACACACTTCACGCCGTTGTAACCTTCAAAAACAAAGTCCTCGGGGCGCAGTTCCTCGGAGTGGAAATCCACATCCTTGAGAATGTCGATCACCGTTGGCACCAAGGTGCCGGTCAGGGTGAAAGTGCTGTCATGCTTGGGATCGCAACCTATCTGAAGCACACGTTTGCCAAGTTTGGAAAACGCCGCCGACAGGTTGCTCGACGTGGTCGATTTCCCGATCCCGCCCTTTCCATAGACAGAAAAGACCTTGGCCCCTTCGATCTTCGTATCCGCATCCTGATGCACCTGCACCGATCCGTCGCCGTCCAGACCGCGCAGGTCGGGGATCTCGTCGCGTGGGCTCATGAAAGCCTCCTTTCAAACCGGGCGTTGTGCCCTGTTTCTGCTTGCCGGAAATATCCCGGGGGTGTGGGGGCTGGCCCCCACAGTGATGTCGTCGAGGGTGTCAAGGGGGCGTGTCATTCCGCAGCAATCCCTTCCAGCCGGTCTTCCAGTTGATCCGCTGCTGCCTGCAAGGCAGCCAGCGTGGCGGCATCGGGTGTCCAATAGGCGCGATCGCTCGCCTCCAGCAGGCGATTGGCCATGCGGCTTGACGATGCGGGGTTCAGGTCGGCAAGACGCTTGCGCATCGCCTCATCCAGAACGAAAGTCTCGCTCAGCCTCTGATAGACCCAAGGCTCCACCTGTCCTGTCGTCGCGGACCACCCCATCGTATTCGTCACATGGGCTTCGATCTGGCGCACACCTTCAGCACCATGCGACAGAAGCGGTTCGAAGAAGCGCGGGTTCAGCGCGCGCGACCGTGTTTCCAGTGCAACCTGATCCTGAAGCGTACGGACCTTGCCCGCTCCTCGGGTCTGGTCGCTGATGTAAACGGCCGCCTCGGTTCCGCCGCGCGCCCGTTTTACAGCGCGTGAGATCCCGCCAAGGGTGTCGAAGTAATGATCGACTGTCGTGACACCCAGTTCGACCGATTCAAGGTTCTGATAGGCAAGGTCGACATCCTTGAGCGCCTTTTGCAAAAGCGCGGCGTTCTGGGTGGCCTTCCCATTCACGCCGTAGGCAAAGCTTTTGCGCGCCTCATAGGCATCGGCCAGCTCATCCTCGTCACCGAAGGCCGAGCTGTCGACCAACTGGTTGACGTTCGACCCATAGGCTCCTTCGGCATTCGAGAAGACGCGCAGGGCGGCGGTTTCAAGATCACAGCCCATCTCGGCTGCATAAGCCAGCGCGTGGGCGCGGATGAAGTTCAGTTCCAGCGGTTCGTCAGCCTGCGCCGCACGCAACGCCGCTTCGGCCAGCATCCGGGTCTGCAAGGGCAGAAGGTCGCGGAAGATGCCAGAAAGGGTCATCACCACATCAATCCGTGCCCGGCCCAGTTCGGCTAGCGGGATCAGGTCGGCTCCTGACAACCGGCCAAAGCTGTCAAAGCGGGGCTTGGCCCCCATCAGTGCCAGCGCCTGCGCGATGGGGCCGCCATCGGATTTGATGTTGTCACTGCCCCAGAGAACCAGCGCCACAGTGCGCGGGATGGATTTATGCGTATCCAGCAATAGTTGCGCCTGCTTGAAGCCCTCGCGGCAGGCGAATTCGGTGGGCATGCGGAACGGGTCGAAAGCGTGGATGTTGCGCCCCGTCGGCAGCACATCAGGCGAGCGGATCAGATCGCCCCCGGCCACAGGGGTGGTGAAACGTCCCCCCAACGCCCGCAAAAGGGCAGGGATCTCGTGATCCTGCTTCAACAGGGACTCAACCCGCGCCTTGGTCGGGGCATCGGCATCAGCCATCACGCGCAGATACTCGGCGCGCGCATTGTCGCTCAAGGGACGACCCAAAACATGCAGACCATCGGGGATCAGCGCGTTTTCGGTTTCCAGCAGTCGCAGCCAGAGGGCACCGGGCGCGGTATCGCCCATGTCGACGGCGCAGGCCTGTTCAGCGATCAGAAGTTCGATCTCGGCCCGTTCCCCAGCCTCGGGCGGCATGGCGCGCCAGCGGGTCAGGCTGTCCTTCAACTCGGCCAAACCCTTGTAAAGGCCGGACGCTGCCAAGGGTGGTGTCAGATGTGTGACCGTCACCGCACCCGAGCGCCGCTTGGCAAGTGTGGCTTCGGAGGGGTTGTTCGAGGCGTAGAGATAGACGTTGGGCATGTCCCCGATCAGCCGGTCGGGCCAGCAGCCCTCACCGACGCCGGCCTGTTTGCCGGGCATGAACTCCAGCGCGCCATGCATGCCGAAATGCAGCAGGACATCGGCGCGGAACGTGTTCTTCAGCCAGAGATAGAAAGTGGTAAATGCATGTGTCGGGGCAAAACCACGCTCGAACAGAAGGCGCATCGGGTCGCCCTCATAGCCAAAAGTCGGTTGCAGCCCGACAAAGACCTTGCCGAATTGCGCACCCAGCACGAAAACGCCGCGCCCGTCGCTTTGCACGCGGCCTGGCGCCGGGCCCCAGGCTTTCTCGATTTCGGACAACCAAGGTGTCTGTGCCACAATCTGATCCGCGCTGACATGCGCGGCCACATTCGCTTCCTGCCCGTATTGGCGGGCCGAACCTTGCAGAACCACCTCGCGCAACGCCTCGACCGTGGCGGGCGGGGTCAGGTCATACCCTTGCGCCGCCAAGGCATGCAGGGTGTTGTGCAGAGACTCGAACACGCTCAGATAAGCCGCTGTGCCAGCCGCGCCTGCATTGGGCGGAAAGCCGAACAGGATGATCGCCAGTCTGCGATCCGCCGCCTGACTGCGGCGCAGCAGCGCCTGTTTCTCAACACGGGCGGCCAGTTTCTCGATCCGCTCGGGGCAGGGTGACATCTGTTTTGCAGTTGCCCCGTTCCGACAACGATGCGCGCAGCCGTTGCAACCATCCTCACCATGGCGGCCTGCGAAAACGGTCGGATTGGTCGCGCCATCCAGTTCGGGCAGGGCGATCAGCATGGTCGTCTCGATCGGGCCAAGACCACCTGTCGATCCGGCCCATTGACCGAGTGTCTGAAACTCCAGCGGGTGCGCGGCGATGTAGGGCACATCAAGCGCCGAGAGCACCTTCACGGCACTGTCATTGTCGTTATAGGCCGGCCCACCCACCAGCGAGAAACCAGTCAATGAGACCAGCGCATCAATCTGCGATACGCCGTTCTTGATGAAGTAGCCATCAATCGCAGGGCGCCCGTCCAGGCCCCCGGCGAAGGCGGGGATCACTCGCAGCCCGCGCGCCTCGAATGCACGGATCACCGCGTCATAATGAGCGGTATCCGAAGACAGCACATAGCTGCGCATCATCAGCAGACCGATCGTGGCGCGCGGCTTTGCAGGACCCGGCAGGTCAGCGGCATGCGTCGTGATCCGCGTCTCAAGATCGGGGTGATACAAGCCGCAATCAGGGTATTCCAACGGCTCGGGTGCGTCGGACCCCCGCCACTGATCAACCCGGCCATAGCGCGAGATCAGGAAACGGACCATGCCTTCGATGTTGTCGTCCGAACTGCCCAGCCAATATTGCATGATCAGGAACCAGGCACGCAGGTCCTGTGCCTTGCCGGGAATGAACTTGAGGATGCGGGGCAGGCGGCGCAGCATCTTCATCTTGCTCTCGCCGCTTTCGGCCGAGGGTTTGGAGGTGCCGCGTAACTTCTTGATCAGCTTCATCGCCCCGGAGGCAGGCTTGGACATGTCCAGCGTCCCCATCCGGGTCAACTTGACGATCTGGGCATCGGCAATCACGCCAATCATCGCATCGCAATGATCGCGCCGCGCTTCCAGCGTCGGCAGGATCGCGTTGATATGCTCCTCAAGGAACAACAGGTTCGAGATGACGATATCGCCGGTTTCGATCGCCTTTTTCGCCGCAATCAATGCATCGGGACTTTCGCCCCATTCGGCGGCAGCATGCACACTCAGGCTGAGACCCGGAAAATCCCGCGCCAACCGCTCACTGGCGCGGGCACAAGGACCTGCGGCATGGCTGTCCAAGGTCAGGATTACAACCCTGTAGCCCGGAAGGGGCGCGGCTATCATTCTATCATCGCGCATAATGGGCTTTTGCCTCGTAGAGCGTATCGACGCTGATTTCCTGAAGGCCTTTTTGCTGTGCGAAGGTCTCAGTGTTGCGGCGGGCCTTACCGCGCACGAAAAAGGGGATCTTCTTCAATTCCCGTTCCGCATCAGAAAGCCAGATGACCTCACCAGACTGTAGCGCCGCAGCCTGGGCATTCGCGGCCAGAACCGGCTCGACCTCAAATTCGGGGGCCGCAACTGCCTTGCCACCGTGATGGCTTGCACCGGCGGCGTCGTGAAACTCAAAATCCTCGCGGAACATATGCAAAAGATGCTCTTCCAGACCCATCACGAGCGGGTGGACCCAAGTGTCGAAGATCACATTCGCACCCTCGAACCCCATTTGGGGGCTGTAACGGGCGGGGAAGTCCTGAACATGGACAGGGGCTGAAATGACGGCGCAGGGAATACCCAGACGCTTTCCGATATGACGCTCCATCTGTGTGCCAAGAATCATCTCTGGGGAAGCCGCCTCGATCGCGGCTTCGACTTCCAGATAATCCTCGGTGATGAGAGCGGTCAGACCGAAATCCTTGGCTACAGCGCGGATCTCGCGGGCCATCTCGCGGTTGTAGCAGCCAAGGCCGACCACTTCGAAACCCATCTCGTCGCGCGCAATGCGCGCAGCGGCCTTCACATGGGTGCCATCCCCGAACAGAAATACCCGTTTTCCAGTCAGATAGGTGCTGTCCACGGAAGACGAATACCACGGCAGGCGCAGGCGGCTTTCGTCCACTTTCGGTGAAAGGCCGGTGATCGCGGCCACTTCCGCAAGGAAATCACGTGTTGCCCCCACCCCGATGGGGATGGTCTTGGTAAAGGGCAGACCCAGATCACGCTCCATCCAGCGACACGCACTTTCACCGGTTTCCGGATACATAAGAACGTTGAAATGTGCGGCCCCCAGTCGTGCGATGTCGGAGGGCGTTGCACCCATCGGCGCGCAGACATTGATCTCGATACCCATGTCGGACAGCAGACCCGTCAGTTCCTCGATATCGTCGCGGTGACGGTATCCCAGAGCGGTTGCGCCGATCAGGTTGCAGGTAATGCGGTCGGTCTTCGCGACAGGCTTGGCCAGATGACGGACGATCTGAAAGAAGGTCTCATCCGCGCCGAAGTTTTCCTTGCGCTGATAGCTGGGCAGTTCCAGCGCGATGATCGGCACCGGCAAACCCATTGTTTCGGCCATGCCGCCCGGATCGTCCTGAATCAGCTCGGCGGTGCAGGAGGCGCCGACGATGATCGCCTCGGGCTTGAACCGCTCATAGGCCTCACGGCAGGCATCCTGAAACAGTTGCGCCGTGTCGGACCCCAGATCGCGGGCCTGAAAGGTAGTATAGGTCACAGGCGGGCGGTGGTTGCGCCGCTCGATCATCGTGAACAGCAGATCGGCATAGGTATCGCCCTGCGGTGCGTGCAGAACGTAATGCAGCCCCTTCATCGCCGTCGCGACGCGCATCGCCCCCACATGGGGCGGGCCTTCATAGGTCCAGACCGTCAGTTTCATTCCGCGGCCTCCAGCTTGAGCAGGCCACGACGGCGCAGCGGGCGCGAGAAGAGCCCGGCCAGATCGCCCGCCTGTTCGTAGAAATGCACAGGCGTGAACACCAGCTCGATGGCCCATTTCGTGGCCAGCCCTTCGGCCTCCAGCGGATTGGCAAGGCCAAGCCCGCAAACCGTCAGATCAGGGCGGGCGGCGCGGCAACGGTCGAGTTGCAGATCAACGTCCTGTCCCTCGCTGAGGGTCGGACCTTCGACCAGAAGGTCCAGATCCGGACCGACGATGTTCTGATGGATATAGGGCGCACCCACTTCGATGGCGGTCATGCCGCATTCACGGGTCAGGAACCGCGCCAGTGGAATTTCCAGCTGGCTGTCGGGAAAGAAGAAGATCGTCTTGCCGCGCAGCGCCTCGGACGCCTGCGCCACCGCACGGCGCGCCCGGTCGCGTGGAGCGGCGGTCACACGGTCAAAGACCTCCTGCGTCACGCCGAATTCTTCGGCAATCGCGCCCAGCCATGCAGTTGTTCCTTCCTCTCCAAACGGGAAGGGTGCAGGAATGTGGCGCGCACCGCGCCGTTCAAGCGCAGCGTGCGTATCCCCAAGGAAAGGCTGGGTCAAAGCAAAGACCGTGTTTTCACCTACACCGAACTGATCAGCGGCGCGGTGAGCGGGCAGGACACGAATTGGCCCGATGCCCATCTGCGTCAACAGGCCAATTGCCTGCTGCTCGACCACGTCTGGAAGGGCACCAACCAGCATCAACTCGCGTGCCGTCGATTCCGGCAGAACCGGCACCATCGATGCAAGGCAGGCATCCTCGCCTTGGGTAAAGGTCGTTTCGATCCCCGAACCTGAGAAGTTGAGCACCCGGACATGTGGCGCGTAAGTCTGAGTCATCCGCTCGGCGGCACGTGCCAGATCCAGCTTGATCACTTCAGAGGGGCAGGAACCGACAAGGAAGAGTTGCTTGATGTCAGGCCGACGTGACAGAAGTTTTGCCACGACCGAATCCAGCTCGTCCTGCGCGTCGGCCATTCCCGCCAGATCCGTTTCTTCGAGAATCGCTGTCCCGAAGCGAGGTTCGGCAAAGATCATCACGCCCGCCGCACTCTGCAAAAGATGCGCGCAGGTCCGCGATCCGATGACCAGAAAAAAGGCATCCTGCATCTTGCGATGCAGCCAGATGATGCCGGTCAGACCGCAGAAAACTTCGCGCTGGCCGCGCTGCTTCAGAACGGGCGTTTCGCGGCATCCGGTGGTCTTGGGAAGGGGGCTGTTCAGGGTCATGCGGTTCCCTCTGCCTGCAAGCGTGCGGCCCGCAGTTTGAGCAGGAACTGACCTGCGTTGATGACGTATGCGGCATAGGCGGCAAGAGCCAGGATCATCAGGTCCACGGGGACGAGTGATCCGGTGTAAAGTGCCCAAACATAAGCAGAATGCAGCGCGATGACGGCGAAACTGAACACGTCTTCCCAGAAGAAGGCAGGGGCGAAAAGATACTGTCCGAAAACCACCTTCTCCCAGATCGCGCCGGTCACCATGATGAGGTAGAGAAACCCTGTTTTGATCAGGATCGACAGGGTCGCTGCCTCATATCCCAGGCCGGTCAGAAGATAGCGCAGGACCAGCCCCAGAGAGACGAGGAAAACCAGGAACTGGACTGGAGCAAGGATACCCTGAACCAGCGTCCAGATGGTGCTGTCGCGCCTCTGCCGCTCGGCCTCGGTATAGAGGCCGGTGCGGTCCGATTTGCCTGCAAGGCTGTGCGACATTCCCGACTCCATCCGCATGCTTCTCAGGAAGCGTAACGGCGTCAGGCTAAAAGTGTCAACTAAAACTTACACAAACGTACTGTAAACCTGACGCTGTAAATCTAGGCTTACTTTTAAGGAGACTTGCCCTAAAGCTATTAAAAACAGAGATTTACGCCAGATCACCTTCAGGCAGGCCGCGCAAAATCGACAATACTGTCTATTATCTTTGACATTTGACCTCTTAGACTGGACAATGCATGGAGTCGGAGGTTTACTTTCAGCGCGCTGCGCCCGAAAACGTGGCGTCTGAGACCGGTCGCGGAGGGCATATGTCCAGAAGACCCAATCATAGGCAGACCAATGACGCGCCCCCCCCCGCGTTCAAGGGGATGTTTCAAGTCGGCGATCTGGCTAACAGGGTCATCTCGGTGCTGCGCGAGCGGAGCATCGCTGAAAGGGCGCTTTTGTGCGACAGCCTCATCGACAGGCTTCTGACCGCCATCAGCGATCCACGCGGATTTGACGCGGAAGGCGCTATCGACATGCTGCGGGCCGCGCATCTGTCCGACAAGGACATCATCAGCTGTTACATACCCGAAGCGGCGCGCCACCTTGGTTGCCGCTGGGATCAAAGCGAAATGAGCTTTGCACAGGTCACGACAGCCAGTGCACGCCTGCAGGACATGGTGCGGGTTTTGTCCTCGGATTGGTCTGAACGCAACGCGGGCAGGTCAACGGCTGATCAGTTGGGTGTTCTGCTCGTGATGTGCGAGAACGATACCCATACACTGGGATGCGCCAGTATAGCCGCATGCCTGCGCCATGAAGGTCACTCCGTTCGTTTGATCCTGTCGGCAACACAATTGGATTTCCGCAAGGCTTTGCGGCAGGACTGGTATGATTTGATCATGTTTTCCTGCGCACGCGTTCAGGCACTTGAAACAATTGCTGAATTCGTTACACACGCTAGAACGTCCATTCGCAATGTTCCTCCGCTCATCCTGGGCGGGCTTGTTCTTACTCAGTTGGTGGACGCCAAGGACATAACTGGCGTGGACCTTGCAACGAATGACTTGCAGTTTGCCCTTAAACTTTGCGACACCCGTGCGGTCGGCAAGAAACTCGTGGCAGAATAGATGACAAAGGGTGGATCCCATTTCTGGTCCAGTGGCTCTGTACCACTGATTGAACCGGAATTTCTGCGCAGCATCATTGCGGCAGCGTCAGACATTGCTCTGGTCGTGTCGCGGGCTTGTGTGGTGGAATCCGTTCTGATCAACGCCAATGACACCTCCTATGGCAATCTTGACCATTGGGAAGGGCGGCGGATTCAGCAGTTCCTGACAATGGAAAGCGTGCCCAAATTCGAAGCGGCCATGAAGCGCTTTGTCGATGGCGACGTAAACCTGCGCCCGATCGAGTTGAACCATTCCGACAATGCCGTCTGGGAATTCCCGATCCGCTACAGTTTCCATCGCATCGGGACGGATGGGCAGATCCTGATGCTGGGCCGCGACCTGCGTCTGATCGCGGAAACGCAGCAACACCTAGTTCAAGCACAGATGGCGCTGGAGCGCGGCTATGAAGCCCGGCGCGAATTTGACTCGCGTTATCGCCTGCTTCTGTCGACGACACGCGACGCCATTGTCTTTGTCTCGGTAGGCACCGGACGCATCAAGGATATCAACGACCCAGCAGCAAGCCTTCTGGGCGCGTCGCGGGATGACCTGACCGGCGCGACATTCGCGCAGGAGTTCAAGGACAAGCGTAGCGGCGAATTCGTGGAATCACTGGTCAATCTGGCGATTTCGGAATCCGTTTCGGATCTCGAAGTGCAGACCAGACGCAGTCGCAAACGTGTGACCGTCACGCCCACGGTGTTCCGTGCCGGCGGCGAACGTGTCCTGATCTGCCGCATGGACCCGGGTGAGGATGCCCGCGTCGTGGACGACCAACTCTCGGTGAACCTCTCCACGCTCTATCACAACGGGGCGGATGCAGTGGTGTTCACCGATTCCAAGGGCGTGATTGCTGCGGCCAATGACAGCTTCCTGAACATGGCCGATGCGGCCCATATGTCGGATGTCAAAGGACGCAGCCTATCTGATTTTCTGGCACGCGGTCAGATTGATCTGAACGTCCTGATCGATAACGCGCAGCGGTCTGGCAACATGCGGATGTATGCGACCCAGCTGGTGAATGACTATGGCGGCAAGGTTGCAATCGAAGTCGCAACAACATGGCTGAATGATCGCAGCAGCCCCGCAATCGCCTTTGTGATGCGCGATGTCAGCCGCGTGGATGCCGTGCGCAAGCCGGTAGCGACTGTCGATGAAGGCTCGCAACACAGCGTCATGGAACTCGTGGGCTCCGCTACTCTGAAAGAGATCGTCGCCGAGACAACTGATGTCGTCGAAAAGATGTGCATCGAGACCGCCGTGACCCTGACACGCAACAATCGCGTCGCTGCTGCCGAAATGCTGGGCCTGTCCCGGCAGAGCCTTTACGTGAAACTGCGTAAATACGGGCTTTTGAGCAAGGACGGCGAGGACTGAGGCAACCGCCTGTCCGCCTGTCACTCGTAAACAGTCTGCGACATTTCCACATCGTGTCTGGTCGTTGTTTTTCTTGCGCCGACTCGAATTGTAATGTCATAGTTTACACATGACTGTAAACCAAGCCTTACACATTCGCACCTTGCCAGAGCCAGCCGCCATGCTGCGGCTGATCAAACCGATCACATGGTTCCCCCCTATGTGGGCCTATCTCTGCGGTGTAATTTCCTCTGGCGTATCCCCTTCGGGACAATGGGGCATGGTGCTTCTGGGTGTTATCCTGGCTGGCCCGATCGTCTGCGGCATGTCGCAGGCCGCGAATGACTGGTGTGATCGTCATGTAGACGCGATCAACGAACCCGACAGGCCAATTCCCTCGGGGCGTATTCCAGGTCGCTGGGGGCTGTGGATTGCACTTACCATGACCGTGCTGTCGCTGGTGGTCGGCTGGCAGCTTGGACCTTGGGGTTTCGGCGCCACGGTCATCGGCGTGTTGGCGGCGTGGGCCTATTCAGCCGAACCCGTGCGGATGAAACGCTCGGGTTTGTGGGGACCGGGGCTTGTCGGGCTCTCCTACGAAAGTCTTCCCTGGTTCACGGGGGCCGCCGTACTCAGCGCAGGGTCACCCTCGATAGCCGTAGTGATCATCGCGCTTCTCTACGGGATCGGCGCACATGGGATCATGACGCTGAATGATTTCAAGGCACTGGAGGGCGACCGTCAGATGGGGGTGAATTCCCTGCCTGTCACCATGGGGCCGGAACGTGCCGCACGCCTTGCCTGCTGGGTCATGGCACTGCCACAGATAGTGGTGATCGGGCTTCTTGTGCTTTGGGACAGGCCGATCCATGCCGCAGCCATAACGGCTGTTCTGGTCCTGCAACTTTGGGCGATGCGAGTCTTGCTGACCGATCCCAAAGGACGCGCGCCTTGGTACAACGGAACCGGGGTCACGCTTTACGTCGGCGGCATGATGATTGCCGCCTTCGCCATCCGCACGCTGGAGGCCGCACCGTGACACTGTCCTGGCTGTCAATTGTTCGCCTGGGTCTGGTGCAGATGTGCATCGGCGCAGTGGTCGTATTGACCACATCCACACTGAACCGCTTGATGGTAGTGGAACTGGCGCTGCCTGCGCTTTTGCCGGGATTCCTTGTGGCACTCCATTACGGGATACAGATCACGCGGCCCAACTGGGGCTATCGCTCGGATACGTCGGGCAACCGCACGCGCTGGATCGTCGGGGGTATGGCAATTTTGTCTGCGGGTGCCTTTCTGGCAGCTCTGGCTATCCCTGTTCTTGAGACGCAGTTCACAGCAGGGCTTGCCTTGTCAATTCTGGCCTATGCGTTGATCGGCCTTGGGTCAGGGGCCTCGGGCACTTCGCTTCTTGCTTTGCTTGCAACGGCCACGGCACCGCGCCGCCGCGCGGCGGCAGCCACGATCACTTGGCTGATGATGATCTTCGGCATCGCCGCCACGGCGGGCACGGTCGGAGCCAATCTTGATCCCTATAGCCACGCATTGTTGATGCGGATCGTGGCCATCGTCACCATCGGCGCGGTCGTCGTGACCACCCTGGCCATCTGGAGGGTGGAACGCGGCGTTGATGCGCAGCCGGAACCGGACAGGATGCCGTTCATGGAAGGCCTGAGGGAAGTCTGGGAGGAACCGAAAGCGCGGATGTTCACCCTTTTCGTTTTCCTGTCCATGACCGCCTATTTCATGCAGGAATTGATCCTTGAACCCTATGCCGGTCTGGTATTCGGTTTTACGCCGGGGCAGTCCACGTCCCTGTCGGGGGCGCAGAATGGTGGTGTTTTCGTCGGCATGCTGATCGTCGGGATCGCGGCCACGGGCCTGCGATTGGGCACGTTGCGTGCATGGGTCGTGGCGGGATGCCTTGGATCTGCAGGATGCCTTGGCCTGCTGACCCTGCTGGGTCCGCTTGGCCCCGGCGCGCCATTGGTGCCCGTCGTCGTGGCGCTGGGGTTCTTCAACGGAATGTTCGCTGTCGCCGCCATCGGATCGATGATGGCCTTGGCAGGCGAAGGCCGCGGCGCACGTGAAGGCACGCGCATGGGTCTATGGGGGGCCGCTCAGGCGATTGCCGCTGGATTTGGCGGTTTGTTGGGGGCCGCATCGGTCGATGCGCTCCGCGTGCTTTTTGCTGACGACGCCCCGGCGTTCGGGACCGTTTTCATCGCTGAAGCCGCGCTGTTTCTGGCCGCAGCCTTCATGGCCACACGTATCATGGAAAACCGCCGCGGCGGTGCGCAACTGGTTCCGGGAGAATGAACATGTTTGATGTCGTCGTCGTGGGCGCAGGCCCATCCGGGGCCACAGCGGCCGAGGATCTGGCCCGCTCCGGGGTCAAGGTGGCCATGCTGGACAGGGATGGGCGGATCAAGCCCTGCGGCGGCGCCATTCCGCCGCGTCTGATTGCGGATTTCGATATCCCTGACTCGCAGATCGTGGCGAAGATCACCACGGCGCGGATGATCTCGCCCACCGGACGGGCCGTCGACATCCCCATCGAGAACGGCTTTGTCGGCATGGTGGACCGCGAGCATTTCGACGAGTTCCTGCGCGCGAGGGCGGCAAGCGCAGGTGCTACACGGCTAACCGGCACTTATCTGCGGATCGAGCGTGACACAACAGGCACCCATGTCATCTATCGCGACAAGGCCAGCGGCGAAGAGATGCGTCTGACCACAAGGCTGGTGATCGGCGCGGATGGGGCACGGTCAAAGGTCGGGCGCACAGAAGTGCCGGGCGGCGACAAGATCCCTTACGTTCTGGCCTATCACGAGATCATCGAGGCCCCTGCGAAGACAGCCATCTATGATCCCGAACGCTGCGACGTGATCTATGACGGCGCGATCTCGCCTGACTTTTACGGCTGGGTCTTCCCACATGGCAAATCCGCCAGCGTCGGTATGGGTACCGAAGTGGATAGTGTTGATCTGAAAAAGGCGACCGCCGATTTGCGTGCGGCGGCCGGTTTGACAGAGTGCAGAACGATCCGCAGGGAGGGGGCGCCAATCCCGCTCAAACCTCTGGATCGCTGGGACAATGGCCGCGATGTGGTGTTGGCAGGGGATGCCGCCGGCGTCGTCGCCCCCTCCTCGGGTGAGGGCATATATTACGCGATGGTCGGCGGACGGGTTGCCGCCACAGCAGCGGCTGCTTGTCTCGCCTCGGGCCGCGTGCGCGACCTGAAACTGGCACGGCAATTGTTCATGAAGGAACACAAGATGGTGTTCCGGGTTCTTGCTTCGATGCAGAACGCCTATTATCGGTCAGATGAAAGGCGCGAACGCTTCGTGTCGCTCTGCCATGACGTTGATGTGCAACGCCTGACCTTCGAGGCCTATATGAACAAGAAACTGGTGCGGGCGCGCCCGATGGCGCATCTCAAGATCGGGCTCAAGAATCTGGCCCACTTGACCCGCCTGATCCCGGCGAGCCGTGTATGAGCATGATGATACCAGCCTGGGTTGATGGCACTCTGACCCCCGTCGACAAGCTTGAGGTGCACCAGCGTGGGCTGCGCCACAAGGCCGTGTCGGTCTTTGTGATCCGGGGCATGGATGTGCTGATCCAGCGTCGGGCGATGGGCAAGTATCATACGCCCGGTCTGTGGGCGAATACCTGCTGCACCCATCCGGACTGGGACGAGGCACCCGAACTGTGCGCAACCCGCCGCCTGCGCGAGGAACTGGGTATAACGGGCCTGCATCCCGAACATCGCGACCGGGTGGAATACCGCGCCGATGTGGGGGCGGGTCTGGTCGAACATGAGGTGGTTGATATCTATCTGGCGCGTGCCGATGAGGGTCTGAAGATCGCACCGAACCCTGACGAGGTCATGGAAGTTCGCTGGATCAACTATCAGGATCTTGTTGCAGAGGTCGCCCGCAGACCCGAACGCTTCACGCCCTGGATGAAGATCTATCTGGCCGAACACAGCGACCGTATCTTCGGTCCTGATATGGTTTACCTGGCAAGTCTGTCACAGGGCTAAGGGTAGCACCCAGACAAGAAAGACCCTGGGCGCGGTGGCCTCAGGGTCCTTCTGCCATGAATTGAGCAGATTCAATCGCTTGATTTCTTCTTGCCGCTGACCTGCGCAAGATTGGCGCTGATCTGGTCGCCAAGCTTTTGCAGGCTTGGCAATTGCACCGCCATATCCATGATTGCGTCAACGGTCGCGTTGACTGGCGATGCTGGGCGATCGGAACCTTCTGCACGCGTGCCACCGACGCCGCTCAGGTGATTGACGCTGATACCGGTGATCTTTTCGGCGGGACGCACCATTTCGGCCAGAATGCGAGGCATGGCTTCCAGTCGTGCCTTTTCCAACTCCATCGCGATGATCGCGTCGGATCGGGCATTCTCGGCTTCGATCCGGGCACGCTCTGCCTCGACTCGGGCCAATTCGACTGCCTTTGTCGCCTCGGCTTCGGCGCGGCGGGCATCCGCCTTGTCAGCAGCAGTCGCCTTGTCGGAGGCAGCGGCGATTTCGGCGCGTTTGGCCGCGGCTTCGGCCTGTTCCTGTGCCGCGATCAGCGCGAGTGCACGGCGGCGCTCGGCCTCGGCCATGGCGCGGGCGGTCTGCACGGCCTCGGCTGCGGTCACGGCTTCGGCGCGGGCGGCATCAGCTTGCGCCTTGGCGCGGCTTTCCTCCTGACTTTTCGCGGACAACTGGATCTGCCGGTCGCTTTCGGCATCCTCCAGCGCGCGGCTCTGGGCAATCTCGGCCTCGCGGATCGCTTGCTCGCGGGCAATGTCGGCGGCCTGAATGTCCTGCTCCATGCGGATGCGGGCCTGTGCCGCGGTGCGTTCGCTGTCTGCCTTGCGTTGTGCCACTTCCGCCAGTTGCGCGGCCATCAGCGTCTCGATCTCCTGACCTTGGGCGATTTCGGCGCGGCGCTGTTCCAGATCAATCTCCAACTTGCGCTTGGCCGCCTCCATCGCGGCGCGACGGACCGAGACATCACTTTCGCTTTCGATCTCGGCACGCTCCTTCTTGGACTTGGCGATCACCTCGGCCAGTTTGCGCATACCCACCGCGTTGAAGGCGTTGTTTTCGTCCAGCGCGGAAAAAGGTGTCTGGTCCAGCCCGGTCAAAGAGACCGAATCCAGTTGCAACCCATAGTTTGCCATCGCCTCGGCCAGCCCTTCGCGCACCTCGCGCACGAATTGCGCGCGGTTTTCGTGCAATTCGTCCATCGTCATGCGGGCCGCGACCGAGCGTAGAGCGTCGATCATCATCCCGTCGATCAACCCGCGCAGTTGATCCGGCTGGAACAGGCGCTTGCCAAGGGTCTGGGCGGCGCGGGTGATCGTTTCCGCCTGCGGTGTGACAGAAACATAAAAATCCGCGCCCACATCCACCCGCAGGCGGTCCTTGGTGATCAAGGCCGCCTCGCCGGTGCGCGATACAGTCATGCGGATTGTCTGCATGTTCACGCGTGTGATCTCGTGGAAATAGGGAAGGGCGAGCGTGCCCCCGTCGATGATGACGCGCCGCCCGCCGATCCCCGTTTTCACCAAAGCCACCTCGTTCGTGGCGCGCTCATAGAACCATGCAGCCAGTGCGATCAGCGCGGCGGCAATGACGATCAGGACAATGATCCAGCCCAAAGCAGACATAACAGCCTCCCCTTCAAGTAAGCCCGTGCATTTCGCACAGGATGTTCGACGACATGCCCCCGTCGACAGGGATATTGGTGCCACGAATCCACGTGGTCATGTCCGACAGCAGGAAGGCCACGACCGGGGCGATGTCATCGGCCCGTCCGGGGCGATCCATGACGCGCATATCCTCTTCGGCCCGTGCGCCCAGCGTTTCGATGAAATCGCCAAGGATTGGTGTATCGACCGGGCCGGGGCTGACGCTGTTCATGCGGATGCCCCGGTCGCGCCAGGTCCAGCGGTTCTGCTGTGTCCAGGCGATCAGCGCTTCTTTGGAGAAGAAATAACTCCGCCCGCCTGCGTTGGTGATGTCGTGTCGCTGCATGAAACCAGCCAGATCATCCATATCGGCACTTTCACTGGCGCGGATCGCTTCGACCGCATGCGGCCAACCAAAACCCGCCAAGGAGGCAAGGTTCACGATCGACGCGCCGTCATTCAGCTTGGGCAGCAGGCCCAACGTCAGGCGTTTGAGGCCGAAGAGATTGACCTTGAGCACCTTTTCCGCCGGGGCCGTGGGCGGCAGGCCCGCGATATTGGCGATCCCGTCAATGCCTGAGGGCAGCACATCGACCAACGCATCGATGGTGCGGGCATCCGACAGATCGGCGCGGTAGAATTCCTCGACATGGTCGAACCGCTTGGTCACGTCCACGCCCAGGACGGTCGCCCCCATCGCGGTGCAGAGCCGCGCGGTTTCAAACCCGATGCCGCTGGCGGAACCTGTCACGACGATCACCTTGCCCTTGAGAAGGGCGCTTCTCTCCCAAGCTGCCATCAGAACACCGGCGGATATGGGCGGTGGCCACGATCCAGCGTGATCCAGCGCGTTTCGGTAAAGGTCTCAAGCGACCACTTGCCGCCATGCCGCCCAAGGCCCGAGGCCTTGGAGCCGCCGAAGGGCACATGCGGCTCGTCATTGATCGAGGAGCAGTTGACGTGGCACATGCCCGTTTCAAGCTGGCGGGCCATGCGCAGGGCGCGTTCCTCGTTGCGGGTGATGATCCCGGCCGATAGCCCGTATTCGGTGTCATTGTTCAGGGCAATCGCCTCGGCATCCGTTTTGAAGGGCACGACCACGGCGACCGGGCCGAAGGTCTCGTCCCGCCAGACGGCCATGTCGGGGGTGACATTGGTCAGGATCGTCGGTTCGACATAGCGATCCCAGACACGACCGCCCAGCACGGCCTTGGCGCCTTTGGCCAGCGCATCCTCGATCTGGTGTTTGACGCGGACGACCTGCCGCTCGTTGATCAGCGGGCCTATGACATTGGCCTTGTCACGGGTGTCCCCTGTCTTGAGCTTGGACGCGCGGGCCACGAACTGGCGCAGGAAATCAGCATAGATGCTGTCTTGCACCAGCACCTTTTCCACGCTCATGCAGATCTGGCCCTGATGCATGAAGCTGCCGAAGCTGGCCGCACTTGTGGCGCGGTCCATATCGGCGTCTTCCAGCACGATCAGGCTGTCCTTGCCGCCCAGTTCGACGCAGCATTTCTTGAGATGGGCCCCGGCCTTTGCGGCGATCTGGCGGCCCACAGGGGTGGAGCCGGTGAAGGATATGCCCTTGACCAGCGGGTTCTCGATCATCTCGTCGCCCATCTCCTGCACGCGGTCGCGGCTACAGGTGATGACGTTGAACACGCCCTTGGGGATGCCTGCTTCCTCCAGCACTTCGGCAAAGAACAAACCGCCCGCATAGGGTGTGTCCTCGGAGGGTTTGAGCACGATGGTGTTGCCTGCGGCCATCGGAAAGGCAAAGCCGCGCGCGGTGAGGATGCCAGGCATGTTCCACGGGCTGATCACGCTGATCACGCCCATGGGATAGCGCACGGCGGTTGAGAACTTGCCGTGTTCGGACGGAAGCACCTCGCCGATCGACCCGTACAGTACGCCCGCCGCTGCGCGGAACACCTCGGGGACATAGCCGGTCTCGAACATGCCCTTGCCGAACCAGCCGCCGCCCTCGGCCTGTGCGGCGGCGACAAAATCGGCGGCCCGCTTTTCCCAGACATCGGCGATCTTGAGCATGTAATGCGCGCGTTCCTGAAACATCAGGCTTGACCATGCCGGGAAGGCGGCTTGTGCTGCCGCAATCGCCATGCGTGTTTCGGCGCGACCACCATCAGGGATCCGCGCATAAAGCGATCCATCCGAAGGATTGATGTCGTCAAAGCTGCCTTGGCCAGCAACCCAGTTGCCGCCGATATACATGCCCTTGACGGTTTTCGTATGGGGGGAATCCAGCATCTGCATCTCTCCTATGAACGGTCGAAATCGTTGCCACCCGGTCTGCGGCGCCAGACTTCAACGCGGGGGGCGCGGTAGACCTCGATGGTAACGGGCGGGGAAGCCGGGTGGCTGTCCTGTCGTTGTGATGTCTGTGGCGCCGAATCGCGCGCTCGATCCTGCGGACGCGAGCGTTCGACGACGCGGGGGCGGCGCGCGGCCTGTGCGGCGCGCTCGATCTCGGCCAGTGTCGCGGCAATGCGGTCATTCTGCTGTGCGGCCTGCGCAGGCGCAGTCTGGCGTCTGTCGGTCACGGCGGATTGCTGGCGCTGGCTGGCCTGTGCCACCAGATCAGCAACCGAACGGCCAAGGATCATATCGGCAGAGACTGTCTGGCTGGGTCGTGGCGACACGGCAAAGGTCTGCGGCGCGGCCTCAGACGGCACGGCATCCCTGCCGGATGGGCCCTGCGCCGCATCGTGGGTATGCGGTGCGGCCGCCCCGCCAGCCCCCAGATAGGCGGACTGCACAGCAGGGTCGTTGCGCAGGGCCGCGGCACTGTCCTCATGCACGATATGAGCGTTCTCCAGCAGATAACCGCGATCCGCGATGGCAAGGCTTTGCTTGGCGTTCTGTTCCACCAGCAGAATACCGATACCCAGATCGCGCACCTTTTTCAGGTTCTGGAACAACTCCTTGCACAGCAGTGGCGACAGACCCAAAGACGGCTCGTCCAGCGTCAGAATGTTGGGGTTCGACATCATGGCCCGCCCGATGGCCACCATCTGCTGCTCGCCGCCCGACATGGTGCGCACGACCTGTCCGCTGCGTTCGATCAATTTGGGAAACAGCTCGTGAACACGGTCCAGATTGGAGGCCTGATCCTCACGCGCGCGGGCCGAATAGGCCCCGAGGATCAGGTTCTCGCGCACGGTCAAATCACCAAAGACGCCACGCCCTTCCGGCACCAGCGCTACACCCTGATCCAGAATGCGGTTGGCTGGCAAAGTCGTCAGATCCTCGCCGTACAGCGTGATCTGCCCGCTGACCTGTCCTTCGCAAATGCCGCTGATCGCCTTGAGTAGGGTCGATTTGCCTGCACCGTTCGCGCCAAGGATCACCACGATCTCGCCGGGGCGGACGGTGATCGACGCATCTTCAAGCGCGCGGTGCTTGCCATAGCTGACGGTCAGGTTGCGGACTTCAAGACCTGCGGATCTAGACATCGTCATCCCCCAGATAGGCGCGGATCACGTCCGGGTCGGACAGGACCTGCTGTGGTGTGCCCTCGGCGATCTTGGTGCCCGAAGCCATGACCACGCAGGTATCGCAAAGCGACCGGATCGCATCCATAACATGTTCCACCAGAATGATGGTGCGGCCATCGTCGCGCAGCGATTTGATCAGGCTAATCCCGATCTGCAATTCGGTCGGGTTCAGGCCCGCCAGCCATTCATCCAGCAACAGAAGTTTCGGATCGCTGGCCAGCACGCGGGCCAGTTCGACGCGCTTGGTGTCGATATAGGTCAACTGTCCGACGCGCAGGTGGCCCTTGCCCTCCAAGCCCACGCGGGCCAGCAGGGTTTCGGCATGCGCGCGGGCCTCATGCCCCCAGCGGCGGCGATGGCCAAAAACGGCACCGGCCACAACGTTCTCGAGAACAGTCATCGACGGCAACAGCCGGACCAACTGGAAGGTGCGGGCGATGCCGCGCCGGTTGATCTGCTCGGCGGGCAGGGCGGTGATCGGGGTGCCGCGCAGCAGCACCTCACCGCCCGAGACTTTGAGCGCGCCGGATATCAGGTTCATGGTCGTGGACTTGCCCGAGCCATTGGGGCCGATCAGCCCCATGACCTGATGTTCGGCGACGTCGAAGGTCATCGCATTGACCGCGACAAGACCGCCGAAGCGTTTCGTGACATTGCGCAAAGACAGGACCGGGGCGCTCATGCCAGACCCTCCGCATCCGCGCCGCGCGTGCGATGCCGGATCTGTTCCAGCAAGCCTACGAAACCGCGCGGTAGCAGGTAGACAATGACCAGAAAGGCCACACCCAGCAGCAAGGTCGTCTGTTGCGGAAAGCTGGAGGAGATCGACTCCCACAGCAGGGTGAATGGGATGACGCCCACGAGTGGCCCCCACAGACGCCCGGCCCCACCCAGAAGCGCCATGATCACCACCTGAAAGGACAGCATCGGTGCAAAGGCCAGACTGGGTTCGATATAGACGTAACGCGGGGCAAGGATTGCCCCCGTCATCGCCGCGACCGACCCCGGCACCATGAACAAAAGCACTTTCGACAGGGCGGTGTTGATGCCGGAATGAACGGCGACCGTTTCATCATCGCCGATGATGCGCAGCGCAAAGCCCAGCCGCGACCGCCCGATCAGCCAGCCAGTCAAAAACACCGCTGCGGCCAGCGACAGCAGCATCCAGTAAATCCCCGCCTCGGTGATGTCGGTCAGGACATAAAGCCCCTTCTGACCCGAGCGGTTCTGCACCCAAGTAATGACCTGTCGCACCAATTCTGCCAGACCAAGGGTGAAGATCACGAAATAGACCCCCGACAGGCGCAGCGTCGCCAGACCCACCAGCGCGGCCAGCACGGCGCCGATCACTCCCGCAATCCCGATCAGTGACCAGAAGGGGAGAGTCTCGAACCCCAGACCGGTGACATAGGTGCCCACACCGAAAAACGCCGCTGTCGCCAAGGAGATGTAATGTGTGGGCCCCGAAAAGAGCGCCCAGCTTGTGGCCAGCACCGTGAACATGGCGATGGTCACGCCGATTGACAGCCAGTACCCCGAGCCGGACAGCGGCAGCAGCGCGCAGATACCGAAGGCTGCTGTGGCAAGAACAAGGTTGCGGATATCGGTGCCGGTCATGTGGGCTTCTTTCCGAACAGGCCCTGCGGGCGGAACAGCAAGATAAGGATGAACAGCGTATAGGCGGCGGCCAGCGTCAGACCGGGGTCCAGCAGCGTAGCCACCATCGTCTCGACGATCCCCAGCAAGAGCGCGGCGACGATGGTGCCACGCACATCGCCGACGCCGCCCATGATCACGATGATCAATGCCTTGAGCGTGAAGATCACACCGGTCGAGGCATCCAGTGTCAGATAAGTCGACAGCAAGGCGCCACCGACAGCGGTCACCGCTCCTCCGAGGCCAAAGGCCAGTGCGGCCAGATGATTGACGTTGATCCCCACCAGTCGCGCACTGTCCGGTGAGACGGCGATGGCACGGATCGACAGGCCCGGACGGCTGCGGTTCAACCACAGATAAAGCGCGCCGCAGATCACCACAGCTGCAAGGAAGGCCGCCACACGGTTAAGCGCGAAGGTATCGCCCGCGATCACGATGGGCCGTGCCAGATAGGAATAGTTGAAATAATCCCCGCCAAAGACCATCAGCATCAGCCCGACCATCACGAAGGACAAACCAAAGGTGGCCAGAATGCTGTCCGTCTCAAGCTGACCGCGCGTCTTGGCGCGCTTGACCAAGGGTTGCAGCATGATCTTGTAGATCAGCCAGTTCAGCACAAATGTCAGCGGCGCCAGAAGAAAGATCGTCAGGAACGGGCTGATCTGACCGCCTGTGTACATCCAGAAAGCGGCAAAACCGCCCGCCACGAGCATCTCGCCATTCGCAAGGTTCATGATGCGGGCCACGCCATATTGCAGGTTCAGCCCCATGGCGATCAGCGCATAGGTGCCGCCCAGCAAAAGCCCTGTGATCAGAATGTCCATTCGCGTCCCGTTCCTGCCTTGCCGCCAGCCGGTATGGGTGCCCCGGCGTTGACCGGGACACCCAAAGCCTTGAAATTACTTCCAGCCATCCTTCAGGATCACAGGCACTGCCCCGTCGCGGTTGCGCGAGGCGACGCCCTTGAACACGCCATCCTGCCACTGGCCGACAGTCCAGAAAGCCTGGTTGTTGTTGTTCTCGTCAAAGCTGATGGGGCCCAGCACGGTGTCGAATGTGCCCGTGCGCAGGTGATCGGCCACGGCCTTGCGGTCCAGACCGACGGCTTCGATCGACTGCTCCAGAATTTCAAGCGAGGCGTAGGTGGTCGCCGAGGCCCAGAAGTCCGGCTTGGCCCCGGTCACGGCCTCATGCGCGGCCGCATATTCCTGAAACTTCGGGTCATCCACATTGACGCCACCCGGGCCCATCACCCCATTGGCCGCCGCACCGAAGCGCGCACCAAAGGCGGGGAAGGGGGTAGCGACCGCAGTGTAGAAGGCCTGCACCTGCAGATCTTCGATGATCGCCTGTTCGGTCAGCGCAAAGGTATCGGGCGGATAGGACCATGCCACGAACGCATCAGGGGCCGCGGCTTTCGCGCCCTTCATCACCGGCGACAGATCCTGCGTGCCCAGCGGATACGAGGTGTCATAGACGATCTCGAACCCGGCCTCAGAGAATTTGTCGCGCGCCACATCGGCCAGTTCGATCCCGAAGGCATCGGCCACATTGACCATGGCGATCTTGTTGCCCAGCTGACCCGCATCGCGCATGTCAGTCAGGATTTTCACCGTATCCTCGGCCAGCGCGGATGTGGTGCCCAGCGTGAAGAACATGTCGGGGAATTGCTTGGACAGCGCGGGCTGCTGGTCGGTAATGGCCGACACTGCGATCAGCGGATAGCCGTAGCGCGCAAAGATCGGAGCAGCGGCCACAACCAGACCGGTGCCGTAGGGAGAGACGATGAAATGCACCTCATCCTGCGTGGCAAGGCGTTGAATGGCCTTGATCGTCTCACCGGGGTTGGTCTGGTCGTCATATTCGATAATCTCGACAGGCATCATCGTGCCGCCGACATTGATCCCGCCACGCTCGTTCACCTGCGCCGCCCAAAGCTGCACATTGGGCCACTGGCTGACGGCGGCACCGCCCGCGAGCGGGCCGGTCTTGGGGGCGGCTGCCCCGATCTTGATCGTCTCGGCGCTGACGGCGCCGGTGGCCAGACTGGTGCTCAGCGCCAGTGCCGCCACGAATTTCAGGGCTGTTCTGCGTTTCATGTTGATCCTCCTCCAGGGTCAGTCGTTGGTTGTCGTCTTGTCGGTGCTCTTGGCGGCACCTGTTCACAAACTGTGGCGCGCACCATCAGGATGCAGTGCGATCCAGCGCAACTCGGTGAATTCATCCAGCGCGGTTTCCCCGCCGAAACGGCCATACCCGCTGGCCTTCATGCCACCGAAGGGCATGGCCGCATCGTCATAGACGGTCGATCCGTTGATGTGGCAGATGCCCGTTTCAAGCCGCGCCGCCAGCGCGAGGGCGCGATCCCTATCGCGGCTGAAAATGGCGGAGGCCAACCCATATTCGGTGTCATTTGCAATCGACAGCGCCTCTTCCTCGTCCCTCACTCGCAGGATCGAGGCGACCGGGCCGAAACTTTCCTCGTGATAGATCGCCATATTCGAGGCGACATGGTCGATCACGGCAGGCTGCATCACCGCGCCCTCGACCCGCCCCCCGATCAGAAGCTCTGCTCCCTTGTCCTGCGCATCCCGGAGAAGCGCCGCCACCCTTTCGGCTGCCGCTGCATGGATCAGCGTGCCAAGAGAGGCTGCCTCGCGCTGCGGATCAGCGGCCCGCAGGGTTTGCGTCCTGGCAACCAGCTTGGCGACAAAGCGATCCGCGATGTCATCCAGCAGAATGATCCGCTCGGTCGACATGCAGATCTGTCCCTGATTGAAAAAAGCGCCATGCGCTGCCGCCTCGACCGCAGCGTCAAGATCGGCATCCTCCAGAACGATCAACGCCGCCTTGCCGCTGAGTTCCAGCACGCAACGCTTGAGATGATGCGCCGCGGTGACCGCCACCTGGCGACCAACCCGCGTCGATCCGGTAAAGTTGACACGCCGCACTGCCGGATGGGCGATCAGATGATTGACCACAGCTTCTGACTGATCGGGCAGGGCGGTCACGACATTCGCCACACCTGCGGGCAATCCTGACCCGTTAAGGATCTCTACCACGGCACGATGGGTCTGCGGGCAATGCTCCGAACCTTTCAGCACGACCGTGTTGCCACAGGCCAGAGGTGTGGCGATTGCCCGGACCGCCAGCGTGATCGGCGCGTTCCATGGTGCGATTCCCAGCACGACACCCACCGCTTGCCGCCGCAGGATAGACAGGCTTCCATCTTCCGCTGGCGGCATTTCGCGATCAGCCAGAAGCGCGGGCAATCCGGCTGCCTGGCGCAGGATGCGAAGCGCCAGATCAATGTTGAACTGCGTCCAGCCCGAGGCCGCACCCACTTCTTTCGCGGCAAGGTTGACCAGTTGGGCGCGACTGCCATCAAGCGCGTCGGCCATCCGGTGCAAATGGGCCGCCCGGTCTTCGGCAGAACGCTGCGACCAATCCCAGAAAGCTGCCGCAGCAGCATTGGCCGCCGCATCCGCCGCGTTCTGGCCCGAGTCCACCACCCTGAAAGGCGATGTCACGGACGGGCTTTGAAAGACCCGTTCAGCGTCCAAACCGAATTCCTCCCCCAAGGCATGATCCGCTCGCAACCCTCCCCGGTCGCGTGGTGCGGCTGTGCCTTTCTTTATTGCACGTCAAACTATCCGTAGTGACGCCAAGGAAAATGTGAAATTATGGGATATAGTTTATAATTTCCGGGGTAAAGTTGCAGAAAACTTCCAGAATTCTCTCGAAACCGCCCGTCGTCGGATCTGCAAAGGTCCCGCCACCGGTGCCGTTTCATGCCGAACTCATCCAGTCCGGGCTGCAGGAGAAGGTTCTTGGCGGACTGGTCGACCTGCATGCGCGCAGTTGGTGGGTCATTCTGCTGGAAAGCGGACAACTGACCACAGACCGCGACGGTGGAGCAACATCGGTCACGGGTCCGGCGCTGCTCTGGCTGCCATGGGATCGCAGACAAAGGATGCGCGCCAAGGCAGGGACGGTCGGCGGTCATCTGGTCATGGGAGAGACCTCGCTCGCCAACGCAATTGGCGTCAAACCCGAAGCGGCTGATCTGCGGGTGCTGTCGGAACGCGCTGTCCATCTGCCATTGGAAGGCCGTGAATCGCTGCATCGCGACATCGCCCGCTGCTTCGATCTGATCCTGCGGGAATCTGCCGGTCAGGCACCCGGCTCGGCTACCGTGATCGAGGCGCAGGTGCGCGTGATCCTTGTGATGCTTTGGCGGCACACCGCACGGCCCGATGATCTGCGTCACACAGGAGCGAACACATCCCTGATCCTGCAGCAGTTTCGGCAGGCGCTCGAGACGCATTTCCGCGACCGCTGGACAGTGGCGCGCTATGCCGACGCCTTGCACATGTCCACGGATCGGCTGCACGACATCTGCCAGCGGAATCTTGGAAAGCCACCTTCGCGCCTGATCCATGAAAGGCTCGGCTATGAGGCTCAGGTCCTATTGGAGCGATCCTCCATGACGCTGGACCAGATCGCAGAGTTTCTCGGTTTCCGCTCGGCCGCGCAGTTCAGCAATTTTTTCAAGACGCTACACGGTGTCAGACCGGGCGCCTGGCGACGCTCGATCCGCAGCATCGACAAACGCAATGACGTGGGTGCGGCGCAATCCTATGCCGATTGGCCCTAGAGAGACGCGGCTGCACCTTCACACCTGCAAAGGTTTTCCAAGAACAAGACAAAGTCAGGCCGTTCCGCCGGCGATCACGGTGAAGCCGACATCCGTCAACCGGGCACTCTCTTGCCCGTTCAATCGCTGCAGGATGGCGTTCGCCGCTGTCTCGCCGATGCGGGCACGGTGAGAGGCCGTCGTCGTCAACCGGACAGGGAGACTTTGGCCCAGATCGAGACCGTTGAACCCGGCAATCGCCAGTTCGCTCGGCACAGCGATGCCCTCGGCCATGCAATGGAAAACGCCTCCGACAGCCATGTCATCGTTCGAAAAATAGACAAGATCCGGTCTTGAAGGCCCGCTCTCCAGAAGTTTAGCCAAGCCGCGCCGCCCCAAGGCAACCGATGAAGGTTCCGGCAGGGTCACACATCCCATCAATTCAAGACCGGCGGCACGCAGGCCGGTCTTGAAGCCATCAAGTCGGGCAGCAGCGCGCCTGTCGCTGCCTATGTCATGTCCGACATAGGCAAGACGGCGATAGCCGCGTTCTATCAGATGACGTGCCATCGCAAGACCAGCGCCGCGATGTGACATGCCCACAGCCATGTCGACCGGATCGGTGTCGATATCCATGATCTCGACCACGGGCAGCCCTGCAGAGGCCAGCAGGTTCCGGCTTGTCTCAGTCATCCCGCTTGGCGCGATCACCAGCCCGGCGGGGCGCCACGACAGTAGATTGCGGATCAGGTGCTCTTCCTTGAGAGGGTCATAGTTCGATATGCCCAGAACAGGGTGAAAACCGGCATGCTCCAGCCTGTCCTCCAGACCCTTGAGCACGTCAGGGAACACGATGTTGGACAGCGAGGGCAAGATCACCCCGACCTGATTCGATGGCCCTCCGGCAAGCGCACCTGCCAGACGGTTCCTCAGATATCCCAGCGAATCCGCGGCGGCCTGCACTTTCTGGATCGTGTCGGGCGTGACCGCGGCACTTCCCCGCAAAGCGCGCGATGCCGTGATTTCGCTCACCCCAGCCAGGGCTGCCACCTCGGATAATGTTGGTTTTCTTGAGTGTTTCGGTGTCTGCACAGAGATGACCAGACCTTGGATCAGAGAGATGAAAACGATGGGAAACGGCGATTCGATTCCGATGATGCCACCGATTGACAGCGCTGTCATTCAATGACAGCCTTGCCACCGGAGGAGATCTGACCTTGCGTATTCTAGTGACAGGAGCGGCCGGTTTCATCGGCCAGATGGTGGTGAACGCGCTGGCCGCGCGGGATAGCCTGTTTCTGAACGGCAGCGAACGGCGCATTTCGGCCATCCTCGCTACCGATATCGCTGAAGCTCCGCTGGCGCAGTTGGCAGCGCGGCATCATCGGGTTCATGCCCTACCTGGCATGCTGTCGACGCCCCAGATTCTGGAGCGTATCTCGGAAGACGCGCCCGATCTGGTGATCCATCTGGCAGCCGTCGTGTCAGGTCAGGCAGAAGCGGACTACGATCTTGGGATGGCGGTCAACCTGCAGTCGACGATTGATCTGATCAATGCCTGCCGAAGGATGCCGAAACCGCCTGTGTTTCTGTTCTCGTCATCGGTCGCGGTATTTTCCTGCGCGGCGAATGACACGATTTCCGAGGATACGCTGCCTGCGCCGCGCTCGTCCTATGGCACGCAGAAACTGATGGGCGAATTGCTGGTACGCGATGCCACGCGCAAGGGTTTCATCATTGGCCGCAGCCTGCGCTTTCCGACCATTTCCGTGCGCCCCGGCGCACCGAACAAGGCCGCCAGCAGCTTTGCCAGCGGGATCATCCGTGAACCGCTGGCCGGGCAAGAAGCAATCTTGCCGGTCGGGCGCGACCTGCGCCTGCATCTGGCATCACCCGACAAGGCATTGGCCTATACGCTGCATGCCGCAGGTCTGGCGCAACCGGACATCGGCCCCGACACTACGCTGACCCTGCCCGGCGTGACCGTCACCGTGGGCGCAATGATCGACACACTGACCAGCATCGCAGGCGAAGATGTGGCGGCCCGGATCAAACCCGCGCATGACCCGGCGATCGAGGCGATTGTCGCCAGTTGGCCCGGTCAGATCCTGACCCCCCGCACCAAGGCGCTGGGGTTTGTCCCCGATACAGATTTTGCCGACCTGATCACGTCCCACATGGGCCGGATCGCGGCGGAATAAGACCAAGACCTGAAACCAAGCTCATGGGAGGAGCACTATGAAACATTTCATCACCGGCCTTATCGCGGCGGCCGTTCTGGCCACCGGCGCACAGGCGCAGCAGAAGATCGTTGTCGGCCACGCGCTGTCGCCAACTTCGCATTACGGTGTGGGCGCGCAAGCCTTCATCGACACGCTGACCGAACTGTCCGGCGGCACTTTCACGGGCGAACAAGCCCCCGCCGGCCAGTTGGGCGGCGAGCGGGACATGATCGAAGGCCTGCAGATCGGCTCGCTGGATCTGGTCATCACCTCCACAGGGCCGCTTGGTAACTTCGTCCCCGAGATCTTTGCCCTCGACCTGCCGTTCCTGTTCCGTGACTACGACCACGCCCGCGCGGTGCTGGACGGCGAAATCGGGCAGGAGCTTCTGGCCAAGATCGGCGAGAACAATCTGGTCGGTCTGGCGTGGTCGGAGAACGGCTTCCGTCATATCACCAACTCGCAGCGCCCCGTCCGCACGCCCGCCGACCTTGAAGGTCTGAAGCTGCGCACGATGGAGAACAAGGTCCACATGACCGCCTTCAGCGGCATGGGCGCGGCGCCGACTCCGATGGCGTTCCCGGAACTTTTCACCGCGCTCCAGCAGGGCGTTGTCGATGGTCAGGAGAACCCTGTCACCGTGATCACCGCGTCGAAATTCTGGGAAGTGCAAAAGCACGTCTCGCTGACCGGCCATGTCTATTCGCCCGCCGCCGTGCTGGCCTCGCCGATCCTGATCGACGGTCTGACCGACGAGCAGAAGGGCTGGTTCATGGAAGCCGCCAAGGCATCCGCCGCCGCCACCCGCGCCGAAGTGAACCGTCTGGAAGAAGCAGGCGTCGCCCTGCTGCGTGAGAACGGCATGGAAGTGATCACCGACATCGACAAGGCACCCTTCGCCGCTCTCGCCGAAGCCTCCTACTCGGTCTATACGGATCAGTATGGCACCGAGATGGTGGATCGCATCAAAGCGGTTCAGTAACCCTTTTTCATAGAGACAAACCGGCGCGGGACCCTGCGCCGGTTTTTTCGTCAAGACGAACGGAGGCCCGGATGCGCGCATTCCTGCGATTTGAAGATCTCACCACCGGGCTTGCGCTGCGGCTGTCGATTGCCTTTCTGCTGATCGCCGCCTCTCTGGCGCTCTATCAGGTGACGACCCGCTTTGTCTTTGGCAGTCCCTCGACATGGTCCGAGGTCATCACACGCACAGCGATGGTCTGGTCGGTCTTTCTGGGTGTCGCCGTCGCCTTTCGTCATGGCGCCATGATCTCGGTCGAGATCATCCAGCAAGTCCTGCCTCCAAAACTGGGACTCGGCCTGTTCCTTCTGGCCAACGCCCTGTCTGTCCTCTTTTTCTGCATTCTGTTCTGGCAGGGCTGGGCCATGGCTGAACGTGTGGCCAACCAGAAATTGGCCGCGCTGGATATCTCTATCGCATGGGCCTATGCGGCACTTCCCGTGGGATCGGTCTTTATCATCATTTCCGTTCTCGCCTGCATGATCCGCGGCGCGCAAGGGGACTGGACATCAAGCCACGGCAAGACGGAGGTCGCAGAATGAATACCGCACTGGGTCTTTCACTGGCGATCTTCTTTCTGCTGGGCGTGCCGATCGCTGTGGCCATCGGCCTCGCCTCGGTCATCGGGATCGAAGCGCAGGGCAGCCTGCCCTTGTTGCTTGTGGCACAGCGCATGTTCACAGGTATCGACAGCTTTCCATTGATGGCGATCCCGCTTTTCATACTTGCGGGCAATCTGATGTCGGCAGGGGGCATCTCGTTCCGGCTGGTCGAATTGGCCAAATCGCTTGTGGGTGGCATTCAGGGGGGGCTTGCCTGTTCCTGCGTGCTGACCTGCATGATGTTCGCCTCTGTTTCCGGCTCCAGCGTGGCAACCACCTTCGCCATCGGCGCGATCCTTATTCCTGCCATGGTCAAACATGGCTACCCCAAACCGATGGCGGCCTCCATCCAGGCAAGCTCGGCAGAACTGGGTGTGCTGATCCCGCCATCAATCCCTTTGATCCTCTACGGTGTCTCGACTGATACGTCGATCGGGCGGCTTTTCGTGGCGGGACTTGGACCGGGTCTGCTGGTCGCCATCTCGCTGATGACCCTCGTTCTGGTGCTCTGCCGGGTTCGTGGCATCGGGATGCGCGATGGCGAGGACCGCTCCAGCGTAGGCCGCGCGGCCATCAACGCCTTGCCTGCGCTTCTGGTGCCATTCGTCATTCTGGGCGGTATCTATTCGGGCATCTTCACGCCAACCGAGGCCAGCGCCGCTGCCGTGGCTGCCGCATTGATCGTGGGTATGGGCATCTACCGCGAGCTGAAATTCAGCATGCTGCCGGATATTCTGAAACAGACGGTCATCGCGACCTCTGCGATCATGATCATCATCGCCGCCGCTTCGCTGTTTTCGTTCCTGATCACCCGTTCGGGTCTGCCAAACGAGATTGCGGCCTGGTTCAAGGACATGTTCGACAGCCGCATCGCCTTTCTGCTGGCAGTGAACATTCTGCTGCTGGTCGTTGGCATGTTCATCGAAACATCAGCCGCGATCCTTGTGCTGGCGCCGATCCTGACTCCGATCGCCATCGCCTATGGCGTTGATCCGGTCCATTTCGGCCTGATCATCGTCGTGAACCTGGCGCTTGGCATGATCACCCCACCGCTGGGTGTGAACCTGTTCGCGGCCTGTGCCGTGGCCAAGCTTTCGGTTGATCAGATCATTCCGCAACTGCTCTGGTTCGTGCTGACGGTGTTCGGCGCACTGATGATCATCACCTATGTGCCTGCCATCACGCTGTGGCCGGTGGAACTTGTATTCGGGAACTGACATGGCGATTTTTCATGTGATCGGATTGGGCTCGATGGGCCTTGGCATGGCGCTGTCGCTACGGCGCGCGGGGCATGAGGTGCATGGGCTGGACCTGAACCCGGCCCAGATTGCCAAACTTGAAGAGGCCGGGGGGCATGCGCTGGCCAATACCTCACCGCTGGCCGATGCCCTGATCTGCGTGGTACTGAACGCGGCGCAGACCGAAGCCGCCCTTTTCGGCACCGAGGGGTGGGCCGGGCATCTGAAGCTGGGTGGCACCATCCTGTCCTGCGCCACGGTTGCACCGGAATTCGCAAAGCGTATGGAAGCCGAAGCGCAAGCGCGTGGATTGCATTATCTTGATGCCCCCATTTCGGGCGGGTCCGTACGCGCGGCCGAAGGGGCGTTGTCCGTAATGGCGTCAGGAACGGCTGCCGCCTTTGACGGCGCGGCCTTGGCGTTGGCCGCGATGGCGCAAACCGTTCACCGTCTGGGCGATCAGGCCGGTCCTGGCTCTGCCATGAAAGCGGTCAATCAGCTTCTGGCCGGCGTGCATATCGCCGCAATGGGCGAGGCTTTGGGGTTCGCCACATCGCAAGGTCTGGATCTGGCCCGCGTGCTTGAGGTGATCCGTGTCTCGGCGGGCACGTCATGGATGTTCGAGAACCGCGCCCCTCATGTGATCGACGCCGATTACACCCCGCGCTCGACCATCAACATCTGGCCAAAAGACCTTGGCATCGTAACTGATATCGCCGCTGGAGCGAAACTGCCCCTCCCCCTGACCGAAACCGCACTGGCGCAATATCGGGCTGCCGCCGAAGCCGGGCTTGGGCTGGAGGATGACGCGGCCATCACCAAACTGGTCGCCTCGCGTGCGGGGCTGAAACTGCCGGGGGATGCGTGATGCTGCTGGGCTGCATCGGGGACGACTTCACCGGATCGTCGGACCTGGGCAATACCCTGACCAAGGCGGGGATGCGCGTCACGCAATATGTCGGCGTTCCCGATGCAGCGGCCGCGCGGGATGTGGAAGCAGGGATTGTCGCGCTCAAGTCGCGTTCCATCCCGGTGGCCGAAGCAGTGAAGCTCTCGCTCGAAGCACTGGATTGGCTGTGCGCACAAGGATGCACGCAGTTCATGTTCAAGTACTGCTCTACCTTTGACTCGACGCCAGAGGGGAACATCGGCCCCGTGGCCGAAGCTTTGGCCGATGCGCTGGATGCGCGTCACGTTCTGGTCTGCCCCGCATTTCCAGCGGCCGGACGGTCCATCTATCAGGGCCATCTTTTCGTGGCGGACAAACTGCTGAACGAAAGCGGCATGCAGAACCACCCGCTGACCCCGATGACTGACCCCGACATCCGCCGCTGGTTGGGACATCAGATCAAGGGCACCGTAGGACACATCCCGGCGCAGGTTGTGATGCAGGGGGCGGACCACATCCGCAAGCGTATGCAAAGCGAGGATCGGGCGGGCCATCGCCTGTTGGTCGCCGATGCGATCACAGACGCAGATCTGATTGCGCTGGGTCAGGCAGCGGCTGACCTGCCGTTGATCACCGGCGGGTCCGGCATCGCCATGGGTCTGCCGGGAAACTTCCGCAAGATGGGCGTTCTGTCCACGCATGAGACCAAATGGACGGGGCAGGGCGGTCGCGCTGCGATCTTGTCGGGCTCCTGCTCCAACGCGACCCGTGGGCAGGTGGTCGAACATGCCAAGACGCATCCCACGCGCGAAGTTACCGCGGATCAGGTCATGTCAGGCAGCGTCACCGCGCAGATGCTGGCGGAATGGGCGCTGGGGCAGAATGGCTTGCCCTTGATCTATACCTCAGCCGACCCTGCTATTGTCGCCGAGGCACAGACACGTTTCGGCAAGGATATCATCGCGACCCGGATCGAAGGTTTGTTCGCTGATCTCGCCCGCGCTTTGGTCGCTGGAGGGGTGACACGCCTGATCAGCGCAGGAGGGGAAACATCGGGCGCGGTGGTCGAAGGCCTCGATCTGACCGCCCTCGACATCGGTCCCGAGATCGACCCTGGCGTGCCGATGATCCGCGCGGGGGACAAGCTTGTTCTTGCCCTCAAATCCGGAAATTTCGGGGGACCAGACTTCTTTGCGCGCGCCGCCGCCATGATGGAAGGCCGCGCATGACGGACGATTCGAAACTGCGCGAGGATATTTGCTTCTGGGCGGCCTCGATGTTCAATCGCGGGCTGACCGGGGGTGCATCCGGGAATATATCTGTCAGGACCGAGGACGGGGGGCTGCTCGTCACACCAACCGGGGCCAGTCTGGGTCGTCTCGACCCAGCGCGCCTGTGCCGTTTTGACTCTTCAGGCCGTCATGTCGGAGGCGATGCGCCGACCAAGGAAATGCCACTGCATTCCGCTTTCTACGAAACGCGCAAAAGCGCGGGCGCTGTCGTGCATCTTCATTCGACACATTCCGTCGCCCTGTCGATGCTGCCAGACACAGACCCTGACAACGTCCTGCCTCCGCTGACACCTTACGCCGTGATGCGGGTGGGGAAGGTAGCGCTTCTGCCCTTCTTTCTACCGGGCGACGCTGCAATGGGGGATGCATTGCGCGGGCTTGGCGGCAAACGATCCGCTGTGCTTCTGGCCAATCACGGGCCAGTGGTCGCCTCCAAGGATCTGGAGGCCGCAGTCTTCGCCATGGAAGAGCTTGAGGAAACAGCAAAACTGGCGCTCCTGCTTCGCGGTCACGCGCCTCGCGCGCTGACCGAGGATCAGATCGGTGCCCTTGTGCGGAAGTTTGATCTGGAGTGGGATTGATGCGCTATTCCGCGAACCTTGGTTTCTTGTTCACCGACTTGTCCTTGCCGCAGGCTATCCATGCCGCCAAGGACGCAGGCTTTGATGCCGTGGAATGTCATTTTCCCTATGACATATCCGCCGACGACGTGGCTACCGCACTGCGCGAAACCAGCCTGACCATGCTGGGCCTGAACACTTGGCCCGGTGACAAGGCAGCAGGGGATTTCGGTCTGGCCGCCCTGCCGGGGCGCGAAGAAGAGGCCCGCGCCGCTATCGCGCAAGCCATTGATTACGCTGTCGCAACCGACACGAAAGCTGTGCATGTCATGGCAGGCCGCACGGATGGCGGCGACGCGGCCGAGACCACCTTCCGCGCTAATCTGGCCCATGCCTGCGATCTGGCTGCACCCCACGGGATCACCATCCTGATCGAACCGATCAACACCCGTGATGTTCAGGGCTATCACCTGTCCCGGACGGATCATGCCCTGCGCATCATCACAGCGCTGGACAAGCCGAACCTGAAGCTCATGTTCGATTGTTATCACATGCAGATCATGCAAGGCGATCTGGCCATGCATCTGCGCCATCTGATGCCCGTCATCGGTCATATCCAGATCGCTTCCGTTCCTGACAGGAGCGAACCGGATCAGGGAGAGGTCGATTATCGCTGGCTGATGCAACATCTGGCACAACTGGATTACGTGGGTTTTGTCGGTGCCGAATACCGCCCCCGCGCTGGAACCGCCGCCGGTCTCGGCTGGCTGAGACAGTTCCGCGACTGATCGCACCTGTTCTCTTGCGCTTGACTCTGCCGATGCCGCGACGCAGCATAGCAGGTCTTTTCAACTGTCATGGACATGACAAATGGCAAAAGAGACAAGGACCTTCGCCGTTATCGGTTTGGGGGCCTTTGGAAGCGCGGTCGCAACAGAGCTGGCCCGTTTCGACAATCACGTGATCGGAGTCGATCTGGACGAGCGTCGCGTCAGTCAATTGGCGGCAAATCTACCAGCGACAGCCATCCTTGATTCAAGCGATGAAAATGCGCTGCGTGAGGCGGGGATCGACCGGTATGACGTCGCTCTGATCGCCATTGGCCGCGATATCGAAGCCAGCATCCTGACCACCATGAACCTCAAGATGCTGGGGATCGAGACGATCTGGGTGAAGGCTTCAAACAAGACGCATCACCGCATCTTGTCCAAATTAGGCGCAGACCGCGTGATTCTGCCCGAGCAGGAAATGGGCCGCCATATCGCGCAAATGCTCAACAATCCGGTGGTTCAAGACTATGTCAGCTTGGGAAACGGCTTCAGTGTCGTGAACATTGTTGTGCCAGACCGGCTGGACGAAAAGCCCCTGCGTGCCCTCAAGCTGGGAGAAGCCTTCGATCTCAAACTGTTGGGGCTGATGCGCGGGACCGAGTACATGCCCTGCGACAACGCCGATCTGGTGTTGCGCCGGGATGACAAACTTCTTCTTCTGGGCAAGCGCCCCGAATTGCGTCGCTTTGGCGATACACTGTAGCGGACAGGTCCGAAGCCATGACGGTGTTCCCCTTGGCGTTGCGACGACGCTTCTGGCGGCGGATGGCCATCACGCCTCCACCCGCCATCCTTGCGGCGCTTTATGCGGCCCTGATCGTGATCGGGGCCTGCGTCTTCAAGCTGCCTATCTCGTCCACCGTGCCGATCACATGGTTGGATGCTCTGTTCACGGCAACATCTGCAGTCACTGTCACTGGTCTGGCCGTGCTGGATACAGGGGCCGCGTTCACATTGTTCGGCGAGATGGTGCTAGCTTTCCTGATCCAGGTTGGCGGATTGGGCCTGATGACCTTTGCCGTGCTGATCTTGGCCGCTCTTGGTCTGCCGGTCGGGATCACCGGCAGGCTTTATCTGCGCGACGACCTGAACCAATCATCGATGCAGCAATTGACCGATCTGGTCGGCACCATTCTCAAGGTGGTTCTGATCTGCGAACTGGCAGGTGCCGCACTGCTATGCGTGACCTTCGTGCCGGAGTTCGGCCTCTGGCGCGGGATATGGGAATCCGTATTCCATTCCATCTCGGCCTTCAATAACGCGGGCTTTTCAACCTTCTCGAACGGGCTTGTGCCCTATGCGACCGACCCGGTCATCAATATCGTGATCCCCACACTCTTCATCGTGGGGGGGATCGGCTATGTGGTCGTGTCCGACATCTTTCGCGCCAAAAGCTGGCGTGGCTGGTCGCTGCATAGCAAGGTCATGCTACTGGGCACGGCGGTTCTGATCCCTTGGTCGGTAGGCATGTTCGCCGTTCTGGAATGGACGAACCCGGCCACGCTGGGGCAATTCGACGACGGGCTTTCGAAACTGACCGTCAGCTGGTTTCAAGGTGTCACCACGCGCACGGCCGGATTCAATACCACGGATATCGGTGGTCTGCATGACAGTACCGCCATGATGTTCATCTCGCTTATGCTGATCGGGGGCGGGCCAACATCTACGGCGGGTGGCATCAAGGTCACCACTTTCGTGGTGATGATCCTGGCCACGGTTGCGTTCTTCCGACGCCAGACACAATTGACCGCCTTTGGTCGCAGCATCGGTCTGGAGCAGGTCCTCAAGGTCATGGCTCTGACCGCGATCAGCTTGATCGTGGTTTTCGTCGGGATCTTCTTGCTGACCCTGTCGCATGATGGCGATTTTCTGGACATCAGCTTCGAGGTCGCCTCTGCCTTCGGGACCGTTGGCTTGTCACGAGGCTACACGGGCGAGCTGTCCGACGTGGGTCGCGCGGTGATCATCGCGATCATGTTCCTGGGAAGGGTCGGGCCGCTGACTTTGGGCTTTTTCCTTGCCACACGCGTCACACCACGCGTGCGCTATCCCGAAGGTCAGATTCATCTGGGCTGACGTCAGGCGGCAGGCATCCGTGCCGCCGCCTCGGCCATCATCTTGTCCGCCGCCGCGTGACGAACGGGACCATAGCCGCGGATGTCCTGCGCTGTTTTCAGAAGGGCAAGCGCCGTATCGGCGTGGGCCGGATCGAAACTGAGTTCGACATGCGTCATGACACCCTCGAACCAGTCCAACAACTGGCGGTCCAGTTTGCGATCGGCACTATAGGCAAATGGATCGAGCGCCGATCCGCGGAGACCCTTCATGCGCGCCAGAACCTTGAAAGCGGGGCGCATCCACGGCCCGAACGCGCGCTTGTTGGGCCGCCCGCGGGCATCTTTCCCAAGCGGCAATAGTGGCGGTGCAAGGTGATACTTCACCTTGAAATCCCCCTCGAATGCCTCGGCAATTTCAGCCTCGAACGTGCCTTCGGTGTGCAGCCGGGCGACTTCGTATTCGTCTTTATAGGCCATCAGCCGAAACAGGGATCTGGCGGCTTCCGCCACCACATCGTCGCCCGCTTCTGGCAAGGCCGCACGGAAACGCGCGATGCGGTCGGTGAACCGCTTGGCATAGGCCGCGTCCTGATAGCCTGTCAGAAACTCCGCGCGATGCGCGATCAGTGCCTCCAACGTCTCCGGCGCCTTGGGCGCCTCATGCAGCAGAGCGAAAACCTCGGGCCGGACAGCGATGATCCGTCCCAGATCGAACGCAGTGCCATTCTTCTCGATCGCCACCCCGTTCAGCAGAATCGCCTGCTTCAGCGCGACCTCACTGACCGGAACCAGCCCCCGCTGGAACGCCGCGCCCAGCATCATCATGTTGGCGAAGACCGCATCCCCCATCAGCCGCTCGGCCGCGACATTGGCGTCGAAAGCGATGACATGGGGATCGCCGACCGTTGCGCGGATGAGCGCTTCGCGCGCGTCGATCTTCAGGTCTGCATCACGGTGCAGCACCAGATCGCCGGTCGGCATTTCGGCACGGTTCAGCACGACTTCCGTGCCGCGCCGGTAATGGACCGATGCCTTGGGCGCGGAACAAACCACGGCGTCGCATCCAATCACCGCATCCGCCGCCCCCGTTTCGATCCGCACCTGATGGATCGCCTCAGGCGTTGCACCGATGCGGACATACCCCAGAACAGTGCCAAACTTCTGCGCAAAACCCGTGAAATCCAGCACACTCGCACCCTTGCCCTCAAGATGTGCGGCCATGGTGATCAATGCCCCGATAGTCACGACACCCGTGCCGCCGACACCTGCCACCAACAGGTTATAAGGCTGTGACAGATCCGCGGCGGCAGGGCGCGGCAGATCGGCCATCAACGCCGGCAGATCCAGACCCGCCGGTTGCGGCTTGCGCCGCTGGCCACCCTCGATCGTCACGAAACTGGGGCAGAAACCGTTGAGGCAGGAGAAATCCTTGTTGCAACTGGACAGGTTGATCTTGCGCTTGCGTCCCAACGCCGTGTCGCGGGGTTCGACACTCAGGCAGTTCGACTCGACAGAACAATCCCCGCAACCTTCGCAGACCAGCGGGTTGATCATCACATGGCGGGCCGGGTCCTCCATCGTGCCGCGCTTGCGCCGACGACGCTTTTCCGTGGCGCAGGTCTGCTCGTAGATCAGGACCGAGACACCCTTCACCTCGCGCAGTTCCCGCTGCACCGGGTCAAGATCGGCGCGGTCATGGAACGTGGTGCCAGCCGGAAAATCGCCACGCGTGAACTTGTCAGGATCGTCCGAGACCAGCGCAATCCGCTCGACCCCCTCAGCCCGGCAGCTTTGCGCAATCGCCGCAGGACTGACCGGCCCATCCACCGGCTGCCCGCCGGTCATCGCAACGGCGTCATTGTAAAGGATCTTGTAGGTGATGTTTGCCCCAGCGGCGACCGCCTGCCGGATAGCGAGCGAGCCGGAGTGATACCACGTCCCCTCGCCAAGGTTCTGAAAGATATGACGTTTTCCGTTGAAACGTGACGCCGCCGCCCAGGGGACACCTTCGCCGCCCATCTGGGCATAACCCACCGTATTGCGATCCATCCAGCCTGCCATGACGTGACAGCCAATACCGCTGGCCGCCATGCTGCCCTCGGGAAGTTTCGTGGATGTGTTATGCGGACAGCCTGAACAGAAATACGGGGTGCGCGTGGCACCCGGTACCGACAGGACAGGGGCAGGGGTAGCGGTCAGCGCGCGTGCCTTCTCGGTCAGCCCTTCCTCAGGAAAAAACCGCGCCAGACGCTCTGCCACAATGGGCACCAGCATCAGCGGCGTCAGCTCTCCTGTCCATGGAATAAGCGGATCACCCGCGGCACGATGCTTGCCCACCATCTTGCGCGGCTTGTCGCCGGGCCAATCATAGAAATATTCCTTGAACTGGCTTTCGATGATCCCGCGCTTTTCCTCGACGACAAGCACCTCTTCCTTGCCCTTCACGAAGGCCAGCGCATCACGCCGCGCCAGCGGCCAGACCATGCCCACCTTGTAGACATCAATGCCCAGACGGCGACAGGCCGCTTCGTCCAAACCCAAAAGACGCAGCGCCTCCATCAGATCAAGATGCGCCTTGCCCGTCGTCACGATCCCGAACCGCGCATTCGCAATATCATAGATGCGCCGGTCGATGGGGTTCGCTTCAACAAAGGCTTCGACCGCATCGAGTTTGGCGCTGATCCGCGTTTCGATTTCCGGGCTGGGCATGTCGGAACGGCGCACATGCAAGCCACCGGGGGGTGACGTGAAATCCGGTTGTATGAAAACGCGGTCCTTTGGCAACTCGACCGATTGTCCCGCTTCGACCGTTTCCGAAATCGCCTTGAAGCCGACCCATGTCCCGCTGAAGCGCGATAGGGCGAAACCGTAGGCTCCGAATTCCAGATACTCGGCAATGCTCGCCGGGTTCAGCGTCGGCATGAACCACGCCATGAAGGCGACATCCGACTGATGCGGCATCGAGGACGAGACGCAACCGTGATCATCCCCCGCCACGACAAGCACGCCTCCCATCGGTGACGATCCATAGGCATTGCCATGTTTCAGCGCGTCACCGGAACGGTCCACGCCCGGCCCCTTGCCATACCACATCGAGAAAATGCCCTCGACCTCGCATGCCGGATCAAGCACCGCCTGCTGGGCACCCAGTACCGCAGTCGCACCCAGATCTTCGTTCACAGCCGGAAGAAACTCGATCCGCGATTCGGTCAGGCGCTTTTGCTGCCGCCACATCTCCATATCCAGCCCACCCAAGGGCGAGCCACGATAGCCTGACACAAAACCTGCCGTGTTCCGCCCGGCCGCACGGTCGCGCCGTGCCTGATCCAGCATCACCCGCACAAGTGCCTGGGTGCCCGTCAGATAAACGCGCCCCTCTGTCAGGGCATAACGGTCGTCAAGGTGGTAGGTGGCGAAACGGCTGCCTTCAGCGGTCATGATGGACTCCTGTTTGTCTGACAGGATCGCACGGCGCATGTGAAAATACTGGTCAAAATAGTTGCTAATTACGGCGCTATGTGGAATTATTTTTCTATTTATTTCATTTTTCTGGTATCTCATGTCAGCACTGGACGCAATCGACCAGCGGATTCTTCAAACGCTTCAGGAAGACAGCCGCATTTCGAACGCCGATCTTGCCGAAAAGGCAGGACTGTCAGCCTCGTCCTGTTGGCGCAGGGTCAAGGCGCTTGAGGAAAGCGGTGTCGTCCGCCACTACACCGTGGCGCTCGACGACGAGAAACAGGGCCTTGGCTTCGGGGCCATCGTCCATGTCCACCTGACGCGCCACGACCCGGAACAACTTGACGCCTTCATCCGCGCTGTCCAGAACCGCCCCGAGATCCGCGCCTGCTACGCAACCACCGGACAGGCTGATTATCATCTGCATGTCGTCTGCGCGGACATCGAAGCGTATAACCTGTTCCTCGAACGGGTTCTCTTTCGCATCCCCGCTGTCGCCAGCGCCCAGACCAACGTCATCCTGCGCACGATCAAACGGTGAGTGGGGGGTGTAGTCGCGCAGTAGGCAACCGCGGTGGTCCATTAACTCCGATCGTAATGGGATGGGCAAATGATCCAAGAGATTTGATCGGCCAAGCGGCCCGAAGCTGAGTGAACTCACGCTGAAGCGCAATTTCTGATTTGTTCTTTTAGCTCAGCCGGTTCTGGATTTCCATCAAGTTGGCTTCGAAGACTTCCGCGGGTGTGTTGTAACCCAAACACTTGCGCGGTGTT